>JBFWJB010000107.1:0-8990 GCA_050253435.1 Rhodospirillaceae bacterium | reverse complement strand
CCAGCCGCGCGCCGTCTAGCGCGGGGACGAAGCGGCCCTTGTATCCGGTGCAGGGTTCGGCCGCCAACATGGCGTTGAGCACCGCCTCCTCCACCGCCTCGGCGACGGCGAGGAAGAGCGGATCGAGACGGTCGTTGCCGAGGGCTTCCAGGGTCAGGCGGCGCGGCTCCGGCAGCGGGCCGGGGTTGTTGGCGGTGGAGAAGGCGAGGAAGATGTCGCCGGAATTGTTGCCCGAGGGGGTTCCGCCGCGGCCGATGCCGATGGCGGCGCGGCGCGCCAGGCGTTGCAGCTGGATCGGCAGCAGCGGCGCGTCGGTAGCGATCAGCACGATGATCGAGCCGCGTTCGCGGGTCCACACCCGCTCCCCCGGCAGGGCCTCGCCGACGGCACGGCCGCACACCGTGAGCCAGGGGCGCAGGCCGTGGTTGGCCTGCACCAGCACGCCGAGGGTGCATGTCTCCCCCGCCGCCGCGACGCGGCGCGAGGCGGTGCCGGTGCCGCCCTTGAATTCGTAGCAGATCATCCCGGTGCCGCCGCCCACCGAGCCTTCGGCCACCGGCCCGGGCGCGGCGGCGTCGATCGCCGCACGCACATGGTCTTCGGTGACGTGCTGGCCGTAGATGTCGTTGAGCCAGCCGTCGAAGGTTTCCGCCGCCACCGGCAGCAGCCAGAGGTTCTTCTCCTCCAGGCGCGGGCGGAAGCGCTCCACCATCCAGCGGGCGGTGGCATGATGCGCGACGCCGAGGGAAAGGGTGTTGGTGAGGGTGACCGGCCCAGCGAACCATCCGGCCTCGCCGATCCAGTGGGTGCCGGTCATTTCGCCGTTGCCGTTCATGGTGAAACCGCCTGCCCACACGGGGGAGAGCAGGTCTTCCGCCGGGCGCGGCAGAACCGCGGTGACGCCGGTGCGGATGGCGGGCGCGGCATCGTCGGACAGCGTGGTCAGTCCGACGCGCACGCCGGGCACGTCGGTGATGGCGTTCTCCGGCCCCGGGGTTCCGGTCAAGGGCAGGCCGAGGCCGCGGGCGCGCGGCCTGCCGGAGGGCGAGCGGGTCGAAGGGTCGGAAACCGGCATCGGCGAGGTCCTCGCTGCGGGGGAAAGGGGCGCGCCACAGCATGCCACCCACGGCCCGCGCGGACAACGCCCGCGGTGCGGCAACCCCCTGGTTTCCAGGCGTGCCGGATTTCGCGAGTCGCCCCACCCCTAGGGGTGGATCGGCGTTCCGGAAGGGGCGGCGATTTCCCTTCCTTGCGATAGTTCTAGGGGAAAAATGTTAAGGGTTGTGAAACCACCCCAGAGAGGGGTATTTTCGTCGCAGCCCATGAGGGGACCAAAGGGGGAGGAACGCCTTCGCCGCCGTCTCCGCGCCGGGGCGGTGAGAGACTAACGGGCTTTCGAACAGCAGGAAACAAAGATGTACCAGATTTTACGGTGCGAGCGCTTTTCCGACGTGACGTTTCTGTGGGAAGTGCTCGCTCCCGATATCGCGCGCGCAGCGCAGCCGGGCCAGTTCGTCATGCTGCGGCTCTACGAAGGCGGAGAGCGCATCCCGCTGACGATCGCCGATTTCGACCGCGACCGGGGGACCATCACCATGGTCATCCAGGCGCTCGGCAAAACGACACGGGAAATGCGCGACCACTACGGCGCGGGCGACGACTTCCTCGATTTCGTCGGCCCGCTCGGCGCGGCCTCGCACCTGGAGAAGGTGGGCCACATCGTGTTCGTCGGCGGCGGCCTGGGCGTCGCGCCGATCTATCCGCAGCTGCGCGCGGCGAAGCAGGCGGGCAACCGCACCACCGGGATCATGGGCTTCCGCAACAAGGACCTGATCTTCTGGCAGGACCGCTTCGCCAAATACAGCGACAATCTGGTGATCTGCACCGACGACGGCAGCTATGGCCGCGCCGGCTTCGTCAACGCGGCGCTGAAGGACGTGATCGAGTCCGAGAAGCCCGACATGGTGGTGGCGATCGGCCCGCTGCCGATGATGAACGCCTGCGTCGAGACGACGCGCCCCTACGGCGTCAAGACCGTGGTCTCGCTCAACACCATCATGGTGGACGGCACCGGCATGTGCGGCTCCTGCCGCGTCACCGTGGACGGCAAAGTGAAGTTCGCCTGCGTCGACGGGCCGGATTTCGACGGCCACCTCGTCGACTTCAAGGAGCTGCTGCTGCGGCAGAAGCGCTTCAAGAAGGAGGAAGGCGAGGCAAACGAACAGTTCGACCACGTCTGCAAGCTCGACCAGCTCCTCGTGCAGGAGGGCAAGCGCACCTACAAGAAAATCACCGAAGTGGAGCCTCACCAGGTGAAGATGCCGGAGCGCGACCCGGTGGAGCGCGCCGCCAACTTCCTCGAGGTCAACCTCGGCTACTCGGCGGAGGACGCCTTCCGCGAGGCGGAGCGCTGCCTGCAGTGCAAGAATCCGCTGTGCGTCGAGGGCTGCCCGGTCAACGTCGACATCCAGGGTTTCATCCGTAACCTGCTGGTGCACGATCTCGACGCCGCGCTCAAGGTGATCTACGAATCGAGCATCTTCCCCTCGATCTGCGGCCGCGTCTGCCCGCAGGAAAGCCAGTGCGAGATGCACTGCATCCTCGGCAAGCGCATGGAGCCGGTGGCGATCGGCCGCCTCGAGCGCTTCATCGGCGACCACGCCCATGCGGACAAGGCGGTGCCTCTCAAGTTCGAGCAGACGCTGGGCAAGGTGGCGGTGGTCGGTTCCGGCCCCGGCGGTCTCGCCGCGGCGGCCGACCTCAACCGCTTCGGCGCGGAGGTCACGGTCTACGAGGCGCTGCACGTCCTGGGCGGCGTGCTGCAATACGGCATTCCGCCGTTCCGCCTGCCGCGCGACATCATCGACCGCGAGATCCAGCGCCTCAAGGATTCGGGCGTCACCTTCCTCACCAACAAGGTGATCGGCAAGACCTTCACCGTGCCGCAGCTCCTGGAGGAAATGGGCTACGACGCGGTGTTCATCGCCGCGGGCGCGGGCGCGCCCTCCTTCCTCGGCATTCCGGGGGAATACGCGGGCCGCGTCTACTCGGCCAACGAATTCCTCACCCGCATCAACCTGATGGGCGGCAACGTCTTCCCGATCGTCGACACCCCGGTCAGCGTCGGTGAAAGCGTGGTGGTGATCGGCGCGGGCAACACCGCGATGGATTGCCTGCGCGTCGCCAAGCGCCTGGGCGCGCCCAAGGTGCGCTGCGTCTACCGCCGCTCCGAGGCCGAGGCCCCGGCCCGCAAGGAGGAACTGCGCCACGCCAAGGAAGAGGGCATCGAGTTCTACTTCCTGCACTCGCCGACGGAGATCCAGACCGACGCCGACGGCAACGTCGTCGGCATGCGGGTGCAGCGCATGGAGCTCGGCGAGCCGGATGAGCGCGGCCGCCGCTCGCCGATCCCGGTGGACGATTTCGTCGAACTCGACTGCGACACCGTGATCTACGCGCTCGGCACCAACGCCAACCCGGTGGTGGCCAGCACCGCCCCGGCGCTGGAGCGCAACAAGTGGGGCTACATCGTCGCCGACGAAAAGAACCAGGCGACGACCATGCCCGGCGTGTTCGCGGGCGGCGACATCGTTACCGGCGGCGCCACGGTGATCCTCGCCATGGGCGCGGGCCGCCGCGCCGCCAAGGCGATCGCCGCCTACCTCTCGGACCGCGGCCACGCCTGGCCGCCGTCGCAGGATGCGATCGACGCCTTCGTGCCGCCGACCCCGCTTCCGCCTTCCCCTGAAGACGAGGACCAGGAACAGGCGAGCGCCTGAGCCATCCCGTCGCAAGCGGCAAGGGGCGCCTCCGGGCGCCCCTTTTCCCTTTTGGAGACCCGCCATGCCTTCACGCGACCTGCGGCTGATCTTTTTCGGCGATTCCCTGGTCAACGGCGCCTGCGACCCGGAGATGCTCGGCTGGTGCGGCCGCCTCTCCCGCCTCACCGCGGCGCACACGCCGGAGGTGACGCACTACAACCTCGGCGTCCGCCACCAGACCTCGCGCGAGCTCGCAGCCCGCTTCCGCGCCGAACTCGCCATCCGCCTCGCCGGAGATTTCGAGAAACGCGCGGTGATCTCCATCGGCTTCAACGACACGGTGCTGGAGAACGGCATTCCCCGCGTGCCGCCCGCAGATTCCCGCGCCGCGCTGGAGGAGATGCTCGCCGCGGCGGCGGAATGCGCCTGCCCGGTCCTCGTGGTCGCGCCGCCCACCGCCACCGAGGCGGCGCAGGCGGACCGCATCCGCGCCCTGGCGGAGGCGCAGGAACAGATCTGCGCCGCCCGCGGCGCGCCCTTCATTCCCGGCCACGCCCTCACCGCGGCCAGCCCGGTGTGGCTGCACGAGGCGGCGGGAAACGACGGCTACCACCCGCGCGCCGCGGCCTATGCGGCGCTGGCGGAGGCGATCTTCCGCACCCCGGAATGGACCCGCTTCACCGCCTGAACCCTGCTAAAGAACCGCCACCGACACCGCGGCTCCGGCCAGCACCACCCAGAGAACGTCCACCTTGAGGCGGAGCGCCGCCAGTGCCGCCGCCGCGATCAGCACGGCGGGCGCGGACCATGCGGCCGCCGCGCCGAAATGCAGGGTGACGGAGGCCAAAAGCCCGACGAACGAGGCCAGAACCCCGCGCACCGCATGGCGGAACGCGGCGGAGCCCTGCAGGCGGTCGAAATAAGGAACCGTCAGCAGCACCATGAGGAACGACGGCGCGAACACGCCGACGGTGGCGGCCACCGCCCCCAACAGCCCGGCGAGGCGATAACCGACAAAGGTGGCGGTGATGACGATCGGCCCCGGCGTCACCTGCCCCAGGGCGATGCCGTCCATGAACGTCGGGCCGTCGAGCCAATGCCGGATATTCACCACCTCGTCGAGCATCAGCGGCACGGAGGCGAACCCGCCGCCGAAGGCGAACACGTCCACCCGCATCATCAGCAGGGCCAGGTCGAACAGCCTCCGGTCGAAGGCGAACAGCGCCGTCAGCCCCAGGACCAGGATCGCCGCCGCGCCCGCCGCGAAGCGCAGCGCCCGCCCGCCGCCGCTCGACGCGGCGAAGCGCGCCGCTCCGGCGGGCAGGGCCTGCCCGTGGTAGAGAACCGTACCGAGCGCCGCGGTCGCGGCGATCACCGCCATCGGGTTGCCGTGCAGAAGCAGCACCCCCGCCGCGCCCGCCGCCAGAACCGCATCCCGCCAGGAGACGATGGAAGCTCGGCCGAACTCCAGTGCGGCGTTGGCGACCAGGGCGACGACGATCACCTGCAATCCCCGGAAGCCGGCCAGCACCCACGCCAGGGACTGCCCCGCCTGATAGGCGGCGGACAGCGCCGCCATCAGCCCGAACGCAGGCAGGCCGAAGCCCACATAGGCGGCGAGCGCGCCCCACGGCCCGCCGGCGCGCAGCCCCACATACGCCGCCACCTGCATCGCGGTGGCGCCGGGAATCGACTGGCACAGCGGGATGCCCTGGGCGAACGCCTCCGGCGCAAGCCACCGCCTGCGCCGCACGCTCATCTCGCGGATGTAGGAAATCATCGCCGGGCCGCCGAAGCCGGTCAGCCCCAGGCGCAGAAATGCGACGAACAATACCGCGGCGGAAACCGGCCGCCCGGCGCTTTCGGTGGGCATGGCGACGCCTTTCCTCAGCGTGCGGGGCGCGCCCCCGCACCAGAACCGGAATCCGTCTTACCGCGCCGGGCGCATCGGTCATATGATACGGATCATATTTCCGCAGGTGCGCACGGAGGGCCGGAGGATGACGCTCGAAGACGATGCCTGGTGTGCGGCGGTGCGCGACGCGGCGCGGCAACGCCGCCTCGATGCGGGGCAGACGCTGTTCCGCCAGGGCGCCCCGGTGTCCGGCGTGTTCGCCGTGGAGGAAGGACGCATTCGCCTAGTCCGCTACGCGCGGGAAGGCGCGGTCTGCGTCCTCCACGTCGCCCGCCGCGGCGAAACCTTCGCCGAGGCCGCCCTGTTCTCCCCCACCTACCGCTGCGACGCCGTCGCCGAGGTCGCCTCCCGCGTCACCGTGCTGCCCAAGCGTGCCCTGCTCGCGGCATTCGCGGCGGATCCGGCGGCGGCCATGGCCTTCATGGCCAGGCTGGCCGGGCAGGTCCAGGAGATGCGCGCACAGTTGGAGCTCCGCAACCTGCGCTCCGCCGCCGACCGGGTGATGCAATACCTGGCGCTACTCTCGCAGCCGGAGCGGGAAACCATCGTGTTCGACCGTCCGCTCAAGGACGTGGCGGCGGAGATCGGCCTCTCCCACGAAAGCTTCTACCGCACCCTCGCCGCCCTCGCGGCGGAGGGCGCGATCGCCCGCCGGGGCCGGGAAATCCACCTGCTGCCGGGGCATGGCGGATGAGCCGACGCAAAAAGGGGCGCCCGAAAGCGCCCCTTTCCTTGAACTGTCCGCGCCCTCAGGCGGCGAAGGCGCGCTGCGCCACCTCCAGCAGGATCGCCACGCCCTTGGGCAGGGCGGCCTTGTCGAAGTCCATGTCCGGATGGTGCAGGCCGGGTTCGAGGTCGCTGCCCAGCCCGATGTAGGCCGGGCGGAGCTTCGGCCTCTTGCCGACGTAGAAGTGGAAGTCCTCGCTGCCCGGCGTGACGATGGCGCCCAGCACCCCGGCATCGCCCAGCACCGCGCGGATCGCCTCGCGCGACAGGTCCACCATCGCCGGGTCGTACTCGGCGGCGGGCACGCCGCCCCGCACCGTCACCTCCGCGGTGGCGCCGTTGGCCGCCGCGGCGTGGGCGACCGCAAGGCGCAGCTTGGCCATCAGTTCGTCCATCAGCGCGTTGGTCTCCGCCCGCAGGTCGAAGATCATCTCCGCGCGGTCGGGGATGAGGTTGGTGGCCACGCCGCCCGCCTGCAGCTTGGTGGTCTTCACCGACCACGCCTCGGCGGGGTTGAGGCGGATGGCGTTGACCGCGCCCACCACCGCCGCCGCGGCGTCGATGGCGTTGACGCCGAGATGCGGCCGCGCCCCGTGCGAGGGCACGCCCTTGATCACCGCATCCACCACGGTGCTGGCGCCGTGGCAGAGCGCGGGCGTGGCCTGGCCGAGCCGCGCCTCCTGGATCGGACGCAGATGCATGCCGAACAGCATCTCCACGTCGTCCACCGCTCCGCTCTCGATCACCTTGAGCGCGCCGGTGAGCACCTCCTCCGCCGGCTGGAAGATGATCTTGAGCTTGCCGCGCGCGGGCGGCGCCTTGGCCAGCGCCTCCGCCGCGGTCAGCAGCATGGCGGAATGCGCGTCGTGCCCGCAGGCGTGGCGGCACACCTTCTGCCCGTCGATGACGAAGGGCAGGGCGTCCATGTCGGCCCGCAGGCCGACCACCGGGCCGGGCTTGCCGCTGTCCAGCGTGCCGATCACCCCGGTGCCGCCGATGCCGGTCTGCACCGCGTAACCCGCCTTCTTCAGCGCATCCGCCAGATAGGCGGAGGTCTTCACCTCGGTGAAGCCGACCTCCGGTATCGCGTGGAGGGCGTCATAGACCTCCCGGACTCTGCTTTCCTGTGACATCTCGAACCTTTCCTTCCACACGCGCTCAGGCGATGAAGCGCATCACCAGCATGGCGATCGCCGCGTTGAGGATGCAAATCCCGAACAGCACCGGGTAGAACCGGGTCTGCACCCCCGCAGTGCCGAGCAGGCGGCCCATGTACTGCACCTGCGAGCCCATCAGGAAGATCGCGGGAATCAAAATGGTGACATGGGCCGGCGAAAGCACGTGCCCGGCATAGAGCGAGGCGGTCACGCCCACCCCGCCGCCCATGGAGAGCCACGCCCCCATCAGCACCGCGATGCTCTCGCCCGGCAGGCCGAACACCGCCATCACCGGGCCGAACGCCTTGCCCAACAGGTCCAGCGCGCCGGTGACCTTGAGCACCTGGATCAGCACGAAGGCCATCAGCACGTTGGGCAGAATGTTGGCAACGCCGATGGTCCAGCCCTTGCGCGCGCCATCCACGAAAATGTCGACGACGGTTTTCTTGTTTTCCATGGCTCAGGCCTCCTTGACCACGTGGCGCAGGTACATGCGCATCAGGTTCGCGCCGAAAATCTTAAGGGCGAACATCAAGGCCAGAGGCACGATGATCGGCACGGTGATGAAACCGAACAGCGCCGCGCCGCTCGACAGGTAGTTGGTGATGGTGCCGCCCGCGGAGAATTGGAAGGCGCAGAAGATCGTCTTCTCGTTCTCGTTGAGGAAGTCCTCCTCGCGCAGCATCTTGGTCATGCCCGCGCCCGCATCGGTGCTCTGCAGGCTGGTCACCAAAGCAAGGCCGGTGATCCCCGGAATGCCCATCAACGGGCGCAGAATCGGCGTCAGCAGCTTCTGCCCGGCGCGCAGGCCGCCCAGGTGGTCGACCACCTCGACGATGCCGAGCGCCAGCATCACCGCAGGCACCAGGCTGATCGCGAAAAGGAAGCCGTCGCGCGCGCCGTTGCCGCCACTGCCGCGGAAGGTGGCCTTGCCGGTCGCCGCGATGGCGCCGTAATGGCCGTTCAAGGTGTTGAAATCGATAACGGAAAGCCAGCCCTGCTGCTTGGCGAAAATCCCGGAAAAAATCAAAATCGCGCAGATCAGCGCAATGTAGCCCGAGATCGGGACCTTGATGTCCTCCAATATGCCGAGAGACCTCTCTTTTCGCTCTTTGTCGTCCTCATTCATTTTGTCATTCCTCCGAATGCACTTTTTTATTGATGCCGGGCATACCCCCCGGCCGGAGACCCAAAACGCCCCCTTTCCGGCCGTCAATCGGCCGAACGCATCCGCGTTTCCCGCAGATACGCGTAGATCGTGTACTTCGTATTCCCCATCTCCTGCGCCAGAGCCTCCACCGCGCCCTTGAACAAAAAGAATCCCTCGCGGTCGAGCCACTCCACGGCCTGAATCTTCTCCACCTTGCCCGCATACGACAAAGGCTTGCCCAGGCGCTGGCGCACCCGCTGCAAGCCTTGCTCCACCAGCGC
>JBFWJB010000106.1:0-9002 GCA_050253435.1 Rhodospirillaceae bacterium | reverse complement strand
GAGGAAGGAAACGGTCTCGCCGCGGCCGGTGGAAGGCAGCCAGCCGAGCCACACCGCAAACGCCATGATCAGCATCATGCCGACCCAGAAGGTGGGCAGCGAGAAGCCGAGGATGGACACCGCCATGATGCTGCGGCCCACCGGACGTTCGGGCCGCAGACCGGCGAGAACGCCGAGCGGAATGCCGATGAGGACGGCGATGAGAATGGCGGCAAGCGCCAGTTCCAGGGTCGCGGGGAAGCGTTCGAGGATGAGGCGCACCGCGGGCTCGTTATAGATGAACGAGGTGCCGAGGTCGCCGTGCAGGAGCCCCGCGAGGAAGCCGAGGAACTGCTGCCACAGCGGCTTGTCGAGCCCCATGCGGGCGATGGTGGCGGCGATTTCGGCCTGGTCGGCCTCGGGGCTGATCAGCATGTCCACCGGGTTGCCGATGGCGTAGACGCCGACGAAGACCAGGACCGCCATCACCGCGATCACCGTCAGGCCCTGCAGAAGCCGGTTGATCACATAGCCCATGAGCGGGTCAACCTCTCAAAAAACCGAAAAAAGGGTACAGAGGAGGCGCCGGGCCGCCCCTCGGGGCGGCCCGGGCCGAATGCGGGGAGCGCGGCTTACTTGGCCGGCTTCACCTCCATGGCGAAGGTCCACTGGTCCATGCGCGGCACGTAGGTCAGGCCCTTCTTCATCGCCCAGGGGGTCTTTTCGAAGTGGATCGGCACGATGCCGGTGTCTTCGGCGACCATCGCCAGGGCCTTCTGCAGCAGGGTCTCACGCTTCGCATCGTCGATGGTGGAGAGCGCTTCCTTCAGCACGTCGTCCATCTTCGGGTTGCAATAGCGGCTGCGGTTGGTGCTGCCGAAGCCGATTTCCGGATTGCGGCAGGCGACCAGGGACTTGAGCGGCGAGGACGCCTCGCCGGTGCTGGACCCCCAGCCCGCAAGATAGGCCGGGAAGTCGTACTTGTTGCGCCGCGAGAAGAACACCGACTTGGTGGAGGCGTCGACGCTGGTCTTCACGCCGATGCGGGTCCAGTACTGGGCGATCGCCTGGGCCACCTTCTCGTCGTTCATGTAGCGGTCGTTCGGGGTGCCGAGGGCGATGGAGAAGCCGTTCGGATAGCCCGCCTCGGCGAGCAGCTTCTTCGCGGTCTTGGGATCGTAGGCGTCGGGCTGGAGCTTCGGGTTGTAGCCGTACATGCCGGGGGAGATGATCTGTCCCGCCGGTTCGCTCTGGCTGACCATGATGCGCGACTGGATCGCCTTGCGGTCGATGGCCAGCGACAGCGCCTTGCGCACCCGGGCGTCCTTCAGCGGGTTCTTCTCGCCGGTGCCGGAAACCCCTGGCAGCGGCTCGCGGAAGCTGTCCAGCGCGACGTAGATGACGCGGTTGGACAGGCCGTCGACGACGCGCAGGTTCTTGTCCTTGCGCAGCTTCTCCAGGTCCTGGGACGGCGGATTCTCGATGAAGTCCACGTCGCCCGCCAACAGCGCGGCGACGCGCGGCCCGTCGGAGGGAATCGGCTTGAAGGTCACGGTGTCCCACAGAACCTTATGGCCCCAGTAGGAGGGATTCTTGGTCAGGACGATACGGTCGCCCTTGACGAATTCCTTGAAGACGAAGGGCCCGGTGCCCGGAACCTTGCCGGCGTTGATGTCCTCGGTGGAGGGATAGGCAGTGATGCCTTCGCAGCCCGCCTTCTTGAAGACGATCGGGCCGGAGAACTTGCCGCTCTTCGCGGGCAGGATGCCGATGCCGGAGATGTCGCCGGGCATCAGCGGATAGGGGGTCTTGGTCTTGAGCAGGACGGTGTAGTCGTCGGGGGTTTCCACCGACTCGATGGACTTGGTGTAGATGGTGAAGGCCGACGGGCTGTTGGGCACGTTGGGCACACGGCAGAGCGAGAACACCACGTCCTTCGCGGTAAACGGCGAACCGTCGTGGAATTTGACGCCCTTGCGCAGCTTGAATTCCCAGGTGGTGTCGTTCAGCGTTTTCCACGACACGGCGAGACCGGGCGACAGGCGCTGCTTGTCATCCTTCAGCATCAGCGCGTCGAAGATGTGCGCCGACATGGAATTGTTGGGAATCAGGTTGTGATAGTGCGGGTCGAGCGCGCTCGGCTCCGCGGACAAACCGATCTTGAGGTTGGCGGCCATGGCGGGGGTGGCCGCCAGGAGGCCCGCGACGAGGGCCGTCGTTGCAATCAGTCGGTAACGCATTGTGAGAAGTCTCCACGTCTCCGGGTTCATCGATACGATCCGTGTCCCCAGTGGATGCTGCACTCCCGAGAGGCATTTTTTATCATTGACGTTATGTTAGGCATTTGCGAACCATAGCGTCAAATATGAATCATTCATAACTTCATTCGGAAATGCTATGGCTTCACGAATCACCATGCGCCAGATCGAGGCCTTGCGGGCCGCCATTCTGACCGGCGGAGCTTCCGCTGCGGCGCGGCTGCTGAATGTATCACAGCCCTCGGTCAGCCGCCTGCTCGCCGAGCTGGAGCGCGAGGTGGGCTTTGCGCTGTTCGACCGCAGCAACCGCCGCTTGCGCCCGACTCCGGAGTGCGAGGTGATCTACGCCGAGGCGGAGCACCTGTTCGCGGGGCTGGCCGGAATCGCCGCGCGCGCCAACGAGATCCGCCAGTCCGGCCTCGGGCATCTGCGCATCGCCTGCATGCCGAGCCTTTCCTCCGGGGTGTTGCCGAAGGTCATCGCGCAGTTCTGCCGCGCCCGGCCGGACGTGCAGATTTCGCTCTCCTCCTACGGCTCGGCGACGGTGGTGGAGTGGGTGTCGCGCGGCCTGGTGGACGTGGGAATCGCGCTCAAGCCGCTGGAGGCGCCCAATGTCGAGAGCCAGCTTCTGATCACCGCCGACATGGTCTGCGCCATTCCCGCGGCGCACCCGCTGGCGGCGAAGCCGGTGATCGAGCCTTCCGACCTGGCGGAGGTGGACTTCATCGGGCTCACCGACGACCGCCTGTCCTGGGGGGCGATCGCCAACGTGCTGCACGCCGCGGAGATCACCCCGAAGCGCCGCATCAGCACGCAGCGCGCCTATACCGCCTATGCCCTGGTCGCCGAGGGCGCGGGGGTGACGGTGGTGGAGCCGTTCACCGCCCACGCCTTCATCGACCGCGGAGTCGTCACCCGGCCGTTCGCGCCGCGCATTCCGCTGTCGTTCTACCTGTTCTTTCCCTCCGGCAGGCCGCCCTCCGGTCTGGCCCGCGAATTCTGCGCCGCGACGCAGGAGTTCCTCGCCCGCATCAGCGGGGCGGGAGGGCTTGGCAAGACCGGGGTGGCGTGATATTGATAATGATAATCAATATCAGATAAACGGCTCTCCGGCCGTACCTCCCTGACGAGACCTAGGCGGAAAGGATGACGGCGATGGAACGCATCGGCCTCTTCTACGACAGCGACACCGGCACCACCAAGCGCGTCGCCAAGGCGATCAAGGCGCTTTTCGACGACCGGGAAATGGATGCCCCGGTCTCCGCGGGCGCGGCGACGGCGGAACAGGTTCTCGCCTGCCGGCACCTGGTGTTCGGCCTGCCGACGGTGGGCGTCGGCGACATGACCGACGGCTGGGAGCGCCTGCTCCGCCTGCTGGAGGATGCGGACCTGAGCGGCCGCACCGTCGCGCTGTTCGGCCTCGGCGACCAGCTCTGCTATGGCGACAGTTATGTGGACGCCATGGGCGACCTTGCCGACTTCCTCACCGCGCGGGGCGCGAAGCTGGTCGGCGCGTGGCCCGCCGCGGGCTATGAATGCACCGCGTCGCGGGCGCGCCGCAACGGCTGCTTCGTCGGCCTGGCGCTCGACGAGGACAACCAGCCCGACCAGACGCCGGACCGCATCTCTTCCTGGGTTTCGATCATCCGCCCGGCCTTCGGTCTTCCCCTGCACGCCTGAGCGCCGCTTTGCCGCTTCCGCGCTTTCCCTTATGATGGGAGCGGAAGCGGGGCCGGGGAGGGCCTCGCGGCACGGGAGGCCCCGCCGGTGGATTCGTTGCACACCGCCGATCTCTATCCGCCGATCGCGCCGTTTTCCTCCGGCATGCTGGCGGCGGGGGACGGCCATACCCTCTATTGGGAACAATGCGGCGCCCCCTGGGGCCTGCCGGTGGTCTATCTGCACGGCGGGCCGGGCTCCGGCTGCCTGCCGGTGCACCGCCGCTTCTACGACCCCGACCGCTACCGCATCGTGCTGTTCGACCAGCGCGGCTGCGGCCGCTCCACGCCCTTGGGGGAAACCCGCGCCAACACCACGGCGCACCTCGTCGCCGATATCGAGGCGCTGCGCGCCCACCTCGCCATCGACCGCTGGCTGGTGGTGGGCGGCAGCTGGGGCACTACGCTCGCGCTCGCCTATGGCCAGGCGCACCCGGAGCGCTGCCTCGGCTTTCTGCTGCGCGGGGTGTTCCTGTTCGGCGCCGACGAGGTGGCGTGGTTCCTCTCCGGCATGGGGCGCTTCTTCCCCGAGGCCGAACGCCGCTGGCTCGGCCACCTGACGCCGGAAGAGCGCGGCGACCCGCTTGCCGCCTATGCGCGGCGGCTCGCCGACCCCGATCCGGCGGTGCACGGCCCCGCGGCGCACCTGTGGAACGCCTACGAGCACGCCTGTTCCAGCCTGCGCGGTCCGGGCGACGAAACGGTGTGCTGGCAGGCGCCCGCGGCGGTGGGCGGCGACGTGGTGGCCCTGGCGCGGTTGGAGATCCACTACATGCAGAACCTCGGCTTCCTCGCGCCGGGGCAGCTTCTCGACGGCATGGCGGCGATCCGCCATCTGCCTGCGGCGGTGGTGCAGGGCCGCTACGACATGGTCTGCCCGATCCGGACCGCGGAGCGCCTGGCGCGCGCCTGGCCGGGCGCGGCGTTCAGCATCGTTCCCGACGCCGGGCACTCCGCCTTCGAGCCGGGCATCCGCGCCGCGGTGGTGCGCCACACCGACGCCTTCGCCCGCGCCGCCCTGGCCGGCGCGCCCGCCTTTGCGCGGTGACGCCGATGATCGAGGTGACGCCGCAGATCGCAATTTCCGAAACCGAGATCGAGGAGCAGTTCGTCCGCGCCTCCGGCCCCGGCGGGCAGAACGTCAACAAGGTGTCCACCGCGGTGCGCCTGCGCTTCGACGCCGCCGCCTCGCCCGCCCTGCCGCCCGACATGCTGCGCCGCCTGCGCCGCATCGCCGGGTCGCGGATGAGCCGCGACGGCGTGCTCACCATCCTCGCCGAGGAACACCGCAGCCAGTTGCTGAACCGCCAGGCCGCTTTGGAGCGTCTGCTGGAGCTGCTGCGCCGCGCCGCGGAAAAGCCGAAGCATCGCATCCCCACCCGCCCCGGTTTCGCCGCCAAGCAGCGCCGCCTGACGGTGAAACGCAGCCGTGCCGCGGTGAAGCGCTGGCGCGGTAAGGTCGGCGCGGAGGAGTGAGCTTTGACCGCGCCGCCATTCGCGGGTATAACCCGACCGAGTGTCCCCGTAGCTCAGCAGGATAGAGCATCGGATTCCTAATCCGAGGGTCGGAGGTTCGAATCCTCTCGGGGACGCCAAACCCCAGGACCATTCCATGGTCCTGGGGTTTGGCGTTTCCGGGCGCTGAGTGTAGCGCGGCGCGAAATTTTGGACGATTTGGCGCGCGTTTTTAGACAGGTAGGGTGCCCCCTTGCGGGGGCGTTTTTCACAATGTCAAAGAGCGGCGGTGGGGGGCTTGGGATAGGGTTGGACCCGCAGCCTTAAATCCCGTTTGAAACGGGGCTTCAAAAAGAAGATGTAGCGGAATTGGCGCAGCCGCCTGGCAGTGGCGCGGGCAAGGTTCTGGCGCAGGTATTCGCCCCTCTTGCCGCCCTTCTTGTGGGCGGTCAGCAGCATCTCGTGATAGGTCTCCCCGTCCAATTCATAGAAGCTGGTCCAGTGGCTGCCGAGGAACAGGAAGTTGGCGGCCTGGTAGACAACGCCCCACCGTCCACAGCGTTCGTCGGCGAAGGATTGAACCCATCGCACCGCTGGACAGGCGCGCTTGATGAACTTCATGGCGTAGCTGATCGCCCGGCTTTCGCTGTTCCTGGGGGCGCGATCATCCAGCCACATGCGGTTGAGTTCCAGGTATTCGGTGTTGCCGGTGTTCGCCACGACCTTGCTGGCGCAGGCGGGGTTGAGGGCATAACCGAATTGCAGCACGCCCATCAGTTCACCGTCCAGGACCACGCCGAGATGGACGTAGGAATTGTTGACGATGCGGCGGGAGTAGTGATGCGCCACGATGATCTCGACCGCCTGGCGGCGCGGGATCGTGGCGACGTAGAAATCCCGGTGGCCGAAGCCCGCAAGAGCCTCTGATCCGTAGATGTAGCCGGGGGTGTCACTGGCCGGGCGGCGGATAGTGCCGGGGATCGGCGGATGATGCGGTTTGCGAGTGCCCAAAGGGAGCCTCCAATATGGTCGCTCCAGGGCGCTCGGGGGTGATGGGGCGCGCGGCCCGCTGGATGTGGTTGATTGCCCGGCAGCGCGGGCACTTGATCGACACCTGGCCGATGAAATCGCCTTCGGCCAGCTTGCGCCCGCAGGCGCAGCGTATGGACTCCATCCTGGTTGCTCGTTACCTTGTCCCCGCCTCCGCGCGAGGTGACGGGATAGCCAGTGTTCTGGCCGGTGCTGGCTGTGTGGGGGAGCCTCCCACGGTTCGGGGTGTTGGCGCACCCCGGCCCCCGTCGGCCCTCGCCGAAGGGGGTATTGGTTGAAGGTGTGAGATTGCCGCCCATCACGCGAGTGCCAAGGCGAGCAGCTTGAAGCCGACTAGCGCCAGGCCGGTGAGGCGCCCCGTCATGGCGCCCAGGTAGATTTCGGCAACCTCGGTCCAGCCGCAGGGTTTTACCAGTCTCCACCCTGCCACCTGCCACGCACCGATATGCTCGCGTAGCGGCCAGGCCCATAGATAGCCGTATCCGGCCCAGCCGTAGCGGGCCGGGCCGCCGGTGCCCTCGGGGCCGCCATTGTTGTGACGGTAGACAAACCAAACCGCCAGCGCCGTACACCAGGCCACCATGAAGGCAACGCCCGCGAGGGCCTGGAGGGGGCCTTGGGCAAACCACCTGGCCAGCGGTTGGGTTGCCCAGGAGAGCCACCAGAGTTCGTGCACGATCAGCACCGCCACCTTGATAGACCGGTTGCCGACTTCGGCTCCGAGCCAACGCCGCCAGAGGCCCAGGGCGATTTCCCGCTCGGGAACGGCAATGGCGAACAACAGCAGGGATAAGGCCGTCAGCATGTCACTCCTCCGCCGCTAGGGTGGCGCGCAAGGTAGTGGCTTCGTCTTCCAAATCCGCGAGACGAGTGCGGTCTTCCTCCGTCGCCGTTCCTGCGGCAATCGCGCGCAGAGGCCGGATGCAGGCGGCGTCAATCTCGGCGAGGCGCACCAAAGGGTCTATAGGCGAGGCGGCGGCAGGATTGTGAGACGCGAGCACCGCGGCGACGGCGGCGCGCTCTTCATCCGTCCACACGGTCGGCACATCCGTGTAAATCAGATTGCCAGCGGCGGTCCAGGCCAGGCCTGCCGTGCGGGCTCCGGCGGCGGCCATATCCGCCGAAAATGCGGGTCCGATGATCGCCATATTTTAACCCTCCACAGTCAAGTTAAGTGCATAGGTAAACTCCGCCGTACCGCCGCCGGTATTGCCCCACATCGATGCGGTATGGTGGCCCTCGGCCACGTCGCCAGTTGAGGCGGACGACAGATTGAGCCAATACCCAGCCGTATAGACGTTCTGCGACGCCCATCCCCAGGTTGGTAAATCGTCGATGCGGATTTGCCCCTGGGTCCCAGCCCCAAGAGCGTTCCCATGGGCTGGGGAACTCAAAAACGCCGAAAACGCGCCGCCCCAGGACAAGAAATCCACGTTTGGCGACAACTTCACCACTAGGGCGGAGGTGGTGCTTGTGGTGCCATTAATTTCAACGGGGCGAAGGCGGCGGTTGAACCAGGAAATCACCAGTCTCTGCGTAAGACTGTCGGCCCACGCCGGACCCGCGACGGTGCGCGCCATGCCGACCAAAGTGCGCGTGGCGTCTCCGGTTTTGATCTCGACGCCCGTGGTGGCGTCGGGGCTGTGGGCGGTGGTGCTGGCCTCGAGGATCACCGCACCCTCGGACATAGCCGCGTAGATGTAATAATTGGTGTCGGCGTCCAGCCCCGTTGCGGCGAGGCTCACCCCGGCGACCGGGATGGCGCGCACCGTGCCGCCCACGATCAGCGCGTTGCCGTTGTAGGGGTTGAGCCGTAGATTGGCCCCGTCGAGCACGAGCCTGCACTGACCATGCAATTTGGAAGTTTGAACGGCAGCAACCGCCGCCGCGATCATCGCGGCGATTGCGTCGCGCATCTGGGTTGTCTTGGTTTCGTCGGCGGCGAAGCCCCCGGCAGTTTGTACCGCAAGGATTTCGTCGGTGACGGAGTTCGCCCAGGCGGCGGTGTCGAGGGACGGCGGCACAGTGCCGTCCGTGGTGCCGTCCGTAAACTTGCCATCGACCAAGCCAATGGCGGCATTGCTTTTCGGGTAGTCCATGGTTCCTCCTTACTGGAACAGCACGGTGCTGTGGGCGGGTTTGAGTTTCTGGAGCAGGGCGACCAGGTCGGCGTATTGCATCACGGCATAGGGTTCGCCGTGGAAGCCCTGGTGCAGGCGGCGCTGGCGGCGGAAGCTGCCATCCACCGGGCGCACCGCCCAGACGAATTGCATCTCGCGCGTGCCGTAGAGGGTGCCCATGCGCCGCCGCCCATGCAGCCTGGCGCGGTATTCGTATATTTCGATCTCGAACCCCAGGGCGGCGGCCAGGGCGATGAAATAGGGCGCATTTTGGCCGCCGGTGGCGGTAAGGCGCGCCTGCACGGCGCCACGCCTGGCGGCGATGGTTTCGCCGAGCGCCGCGCCGGTATCGGGCAGGTCGCACACCCGCTCCCAATCTGGCAACAGTTCCAGGGTGGTGCGCGGGTCCAGCTCGTCCAGCA
>JBFWJB010000105.1:0-9050 GCA_050253435.1 Rhodospirillaceae bacterium | reverse complement strand
TTTCTTCGAATACATACGGGGTCTGGGGACCGAGTCCCCAGCGGGTCCAGGGCGGAGCCCTGGCCTGATGTTACGCCCGCAGCACGCCGCCGGTGGCTTTTTCCACCGCGGCGACGATGGTTTTCCCCACCGCCTCGATTTCCTCGTCCTTCAGCGTACGGTCCATCGCCTGCAGGGTGACGGCGAGCGCCACGGATTTTTTGCCCGCGCCGAGGGCCGGGCCGGCGAACACGTCGAACACCGAGACCGACTGCACCAGGGCCTTGTCCGCGCCGGTGATGGCGCGGATCAGGCGTTCCGCCTCGACGCTTTCATCGACGACGAAGGCGAAGTCGCGGTCCACCGCCGGATAGGGCGAGACCTTGAGCAGCGGGCGGGTGCGGTTGGCCTTCTTCTTCGGCGCGGGGATGGCGTCGAGGTAGACCTCGAAGCCGACGGCGCGCCCCTTGAGACCGAGCTTCTTGACCACGCCGGGGTGCAGCGCGCCGAAGGCGGCAAGCACGGTGCGGCCGAGCTTGATGGTGCCGGACTGGCCGGGGTGGTACCACGCGGGCGCGTCGCGGTGCACCTGCGCGTTGGCGGTGGGCGCGCCTGCGGCTTCCAGCGCGGCGAAGGCGTCCGCCTTGGCGTCGAAGGCATCGGCGGCGCGCGGCGGCGCGCCCCAGTGGCGCGGCCCGGTCTTGCCGGCGCGCACCCCGGCGGCGACGAGGCGCTGCTGCCCCGGCTCCGGTCCGTCGAACTGCGGCCCGATCTCGAACAGCGCGGCGTCCGCGATGCCGCGGGCGGCGTTGCGGGCGGCGGCGGAGACGAGGTTGGGCAGCACCGAGGGGCGCATCACGTCGAGTTCCGAGGAGATCGGGTTGTCGACCTTGAGCATCGGGTCCGACCAGCCGAAGGCCCCGGCGACGCGGCTGTCCATGAACGAGAAGGTCACCGCTTCGGTGAGGCCGCGGGCGGCGAGCGCGCGGCGCATCCAGCCGCGGCGGCGCTGCGCATCGGTGAGCACCACCTTGGGCATCGGGTCGCGCGGCATCGGCACCGCGGGCACGTTGTCGTAGCCGACGACGCGCAGCACCTCTTCCACCAGGTCGTGCTCGGCGGCGATGTCGCCGCGCCAGGTGGGCGGCGTAACCATCAGCACGTCGCCCTTCACCGAAACCGCGCAGCCGAGGCGGGCGAGCACCGCCTGCATCTCGGCGGCGGGCACGTCGAGACCGCCAAGGGTGGCCACCCGCCCGGGGCGGAAGGCGATGGCCTGCCGCGGTGCGGGCAGCGCGCCCGCGACCACCGGGTGCGAGGCTTCGCCGCCGCAGAATTCGAGCACCAGGGCAGTGGCGAGCTCCGCGCCGTCCGTCACCGAGGCCGGGTCGACGCCACGCTCGAAGCGATACCGCGCGTCGGAATCGACCTGCAGGGTACGGCCCGCATGCGCCACCCGTACCGGGTCGAAGAGGGCGGACTCGACGAAGACGTTGACGGTGTCCTCGGTGCAGCCGGTGGGCTCGCCGCCCATCACGCCGGCGATGCTCTGCGCGCCCGCGGCGTCGCAGATCACCACCATGCCCGCTTCCATCTCGTAGGTGCGGCCGTCCAGCGCGGCGACGGTTTCGCCCTTTTCGGCGAGGCGCACGGTCAGCGCATTGCCCGCGATCTTATCCGCATCGAAGACGTGCAGCGGCCGCGCGCGGGAAAGCGAGACGTAGTTGGTGATGTCCACCAGGGCCGAAATCGGGCGCAGGCCGACGGCGGTGAGGCGGTCCTGCAGCCACTGCGGGCTGGGGCCGTTCTTGACGCCGCGGATGAAGCGACCGACGAACATCGGGCAGGCCCCTTCCTCCCCCTTGGGGAAGTCGAGGACGACCGAGACCGGGCTTGCGAAGTGCCCCGGCACCGCGGGCACCGGCGCATCCTTGAACGCGCCCAGGCCCTTCGCCGCGAGGTCGCGGGCGACGCCGCGCACGCCGAGGCAATCGGCGCGGTTGGGGGTGATCGAGAGGTCGATCACCGGGTCGAGGGCGAGCACCTGGGCGACCGGCGTGCCCGCCGGGGCGTCGGTGTCGAGTTCGACGATGCCGGTGTGGTCCTCGCCGAGGCCGAGCTCGCGGAAGGAGCACATCATCCCCTGGCTTTCGACGCCGCGGATCTTGCCCTTTTTCAGCACGTCGCCGGAGGCCGGAATGCGGGTGCCGATGCGGGCGAGAATGCCCTTCATCCCCGCGTGCGCGTTCGGCGCGCCGCAGACGATCTGCAGGGTTTCGGAGCCGGAGTTCACCGAGAGCAGGTGCAGGTGGTCGGAATCCGGATGATCGACGCAGGTCACGACGTCGGCGACGATGAAGTCGGCGAGCGCCGCGGCGGGGTCCTCGATGCCCTCGACCTCGAGGCCGAGCGCGGTCATCGCGTCGGCGAGCTCGGCAAGCGGCTGGTCGGTCTCCAGGTAGTCCCGGAGCCAGGAAAGGGTGAATTTCATCGGCTGAGTCCTCCGGTCACGGTCGGCAGGTCCAAGGGCACGAAGCCGTAGTGCTTCAGCCAACGCAAATCCGCATCGAAGAAGGTGCGCAGGTCGGGAATGCCGTACTTCAGCATGGCGATGCGCTCGATCCCCATGCCGAAGGCGAAGCCCTGGTAGACCGCGGGGTCGAGGCCGCAGGCCGTCAGAACGTTGGGGTGCACCATGCCGCAGCCGAGAATCTCCAGCCAGCCGTCGCCCGCGCCGATGGTAAGCTCGCCGCCCTTGCGGGAGCAGCCGATATCCACCTCCGCCGAGGGTTCGGTGAAGGGGAAGAACGAGGGGCGGAAACGCACCGGCACCTCGGAGACCTCGAAGAAGGTCTCGACGAATTCGATCAGGCAGCCCTTGAGGTGGCCGAAGTGGGTGCTCTTGTCGATGACCAGGCCCTCGATCTGATGGAACATCGGGGTGTGGGTCATGTCGGAATCGCAGCGGTAGGTCCGCCCCGGCGCAACGATGCGGATCGGCGGCGCCTGCTCCTGCATGGTGCGGATCTGCACCGGCGAGGTGTGGGTGCGCAACAGGTGGCGCGCGCCGTCGGCATGCGGCGGCAGGTAGAAGGTGTCGTGCATCTGGCGCGCCGGATGTTCCGGCGGAATGTTGAGGGCGGTGAAGTTGTGGAAGTCGTCCTCGATCTCCGGCCCCTCGGCGACGGCGAAGCCCATCTGCGCGAAGATGGCGATCACCTCGTCCATGGTCTGGCTGATCGGGTGGATCATGCCGCCCGCATCGGGCCGCGGCGGCAGGGTGACGTCGATGCCCTCCTCGGCGAGGCGGGCGTTGAGCGCCGCATCCTCCAGCGCCGCCTTGCGCGCCTCGATGGCGGCGGCGACCTCGTCCTTGACCACGTTGAGCGCCTGGCCGCGTTCGCGCCGCGCCTCGGGGTCGAGCCCGGAGAGTTCCTTCATCAGGCCGGTGAGGCGGCCCTTCTTGCCCAGCGCGCCGACGCGCACCTCGTCCAGACCGGCAAGGGTGTCCGCCGCGTCGACCGCGGCCAGAACCTCGCCCCGCAAACTCGCCAGATTGTCCATCGTTCTGCAAACCTCGCGCGGGTTTTCCCAAGCAAAAGAGGGCCGTTCCGGGGGAACGGCCCTCAGCCTAACGGTTTTTCCGAACAGCGGACGAAGCCCGAAGGGGCCTCAGGCCGCCTGTTCCAAAGCCGCCTTGGCCTGGCCGACCAAGGCAGCAAACGCCTCCGGCTCGCGCACCGCGAGGTCGGCGAGGACCTTGCGATCGAGCGCGATCCCGGCCTTGTTCAGGCCGTCGATGAAGCGCGAATAGACCAAGCCGTGCTCCCGCACGCCCGCGTTGATGCGCTGGATCCACAGCGCGCGGAAGTTCCGCTTCTTCGCGCGGCGGTCGCGGTAGGCGTATTGCAGCCCCTTTTCGACCTTCTCGACGGCGATGCGGAAGCAGGTGGAATTGCGACCCTGATAGCCCTTGGCGAGCTTCAGAATCTTCTTGTGGCGCGCATGAGTGGTGACGCCGCGTTTAACTCGAGCCATGTCTTACGTCTCCCGGTCCGGTTCAATCACGCATACGGCATGAATTTTTTGACGATGATCGCATCGGCATCGCTCAGAACGAACGTGCCGCGCGCCTGCCGCTTCATCTGCTGCGGGCGCTTGCGCAGACCGTGACGTTTGTAGGCCACGTTGGCCTTCAGCTTGCCGGTGCCGGTCACGCTGAACCGCTTTTTCACCGCGCTTTTGGTTTTCATCTTGGGCATTTCAACGTCCTTAGTTGGGTGTTGGCTTCGGCGTGCGGGCATGCCCTGCCGCTTCTCGCGGCGCGCCCGTTCCGCCCTTGATCCCGGAATATCTCCAGGGAAGGGAGGTTTCCTAGCGGATGTGGCTCCAAAATGCAAGAAGACTCGTATGCCGCCTCATCCCGCCGTTTCGGCGAAATAGCCCATCATGTGGCGTGCATAGAAGTCCAGATTGTCCTGCCAACGCCGCGGATCGCAGGGCCGGTCAACCCGGTTCCGCAAGTCCGCCCACCCGAAGCGCGGATTGCCCAGGTTGATGCAGTCGTTGGCGAGGCCATAGCCGAACCACGTGCGCACATCGTCTTCCGCCGGAGCGGACGCGGCGCGGCATCCAACCGCGAAGAAAAAGGCCTCCGCATCGGTATAGGCGTCCATCCACGCCGCGCAGGCGAACCGGGAGACATGCAGCATCGGTTTGCCGAACAGGGCGGCGATATAGATGCTCTTGGTGTCCTCCACGATCACCCCGTCGCACTGGCGGATCAGTTCGGCGGTGGGTTGACCGTCGGCGGCGTGGGTGACCTCGACCACCCGCGGCGCATGCGCGGCGATGAACGCCTGCGTCCGGCCGCCGCCGTAACGCCGGTTGAGCGGGTGCCGGGTCACTGCGAGGCAGCAGTCCTCCCCCATGGCGGAAAGCGCCGCCTCCATCGCCGCGGCATTATCGCGGTGCCGCCGGAAGCCGGAAAAGAAATTCTCCGGAGACTCGTATTCCAGAGGATAGGCGACGATCGTCTTGTCGGCGGGCAACCCCGCGGCGGCGCAATACTCCCGCCGCGACTGGCGGTGTGCGCGCAGGGCGCGCACACGCGGGTTCGTCTCGAAGACCCGCGCCGCGGCATCCCCCAGCCAGGAACGCATCTCCGGCGCCATCGGCGGCAGGAAACCGCGGTCGAACAATTGAGGCCCGGAGAGCGAAAAATCGTGGCCGGTCAGCAGGGGCGTAAGGGGCGGCAGCCCGTATTCCATGATGAAGCGGACGACACCGGGGAAGAAACCGGGCGTCGCCGTATCGGCGCTGCGGCAGAAGGTGTAGTCCGCATCGATGTCGAAGACCAAGTCCATGAGCCGCGGCACCTCGCAGGCTGCGGTGCGCAGCGCATAATAAGAGGGGCCGTCGAGATAATACCAGTCGACGTCGGCATGCTCCTGCAATGCGGGGGCCGTCGGGGCGACGCCGGTGCCGCTCCAGGGCGAAGGGAGAATGACGCTGACCGCACAGTCGCGTTTGATCGCGGCGATGGTCGGGGAAATTATGTTTTCCAGCCACCAGGGCGTCACCACCGGCAAGTAGAACAGGACCTTCACCGCACCTTCCTCCAGGCCTAGAACTCGCCGTTTCGCGCGACCAGCTGCCCCACATCGATACCGCTGGCGGTCTCCAGCAGGACGCTCTTTTCCTTGAGTGCGGCACGGAAGGCCCGATCCAGGACTTCCGCCTCCAAGGCGCGGGGGATCACCACGACGCCCTCGCCATCCGCATAGACCAGGTCCCCGGGACGAACCGTCAGACCGCAGATGCTGACCGGCTTATTCATGCTGTCCACCGTCCCGCGCCTGCGCACGTCACGGCAGCGGCTGCCTTGGGAGAAGACCGGGAATCCGAGCTTGGCGACGTCGGCGCTGTCGCGGGTCATGCCCCCAATGATCGCGCCGGAGGCCCCGGCCCGGATCGCCAGGTTGGCGTTCAGCTCGCCGAAATAGGCGAAATCCGATATTTCATTTTCGACGACGATTACATCGTTGGGCACGATCGTTCTGTAACTGCCGAGCGTGTCGTAGATGCCGCGATAGTCCTCCCCTTCCCGCAGGGCGCGGATTCTGAGCGTCTTCGCCCGCCCGAAAACCCTGGCGCCGCCGAAATTCGGCTTCAGCCCGACGATGACCTGGGATACCCCCATGTCATCCAGAATATCGGAGAGCATGCAGCTGCTCAGTTGATTCCCGATGTTGTTGAGGAGGATGCGGTCCTTCTCCCGCTTGCCCGCAGCGATCAGGTTGGCCAATTCGAAATCCGCCGGCCAGTTGACGTCCACCGCTTCCAGAGGCTCCGCCGTCAAGAGGACCGGCGTATCGCCGATCCGCCGCCGCGTCGCCAGCGCGGCCTCGCGCGCCACGACGTAAAGCCCCATGGTTTCGACCAGGCTATCGGGCAGATCGGCGCTGTTGGGAATATGGGCGACGTCATAGAGGGGGCCCTTGTCGTCCCAACGGTATTGTTTTTCCCGCGAAATCAGGACGGCGGAATCGCCCTTGCCGCTCCGCACCGCCTCGATTCCCGCACGGATGGTCTCCGGAGCGATGAATGGGCTGGTGCAGAGAATCTGCACATAAACGTCCGCCTCGACCTGTTCCACCTCGTTCAGGAACAGGCGGTTGCCGTCGGTGGAATTGGAGGCGAGCGCCGGATCGCGCCGCAGGACACGGCAAGGCAGGTGGTCCGCCATGGCGATGATCTGCTCGGACTCGCTGTCGAGATACACCTCGTCCAGGAAACCGCAGTCCAGGAGCTTTTCCAGGGTATGGAGAAACAAGGGCTTTCCGTCGAGCAGGGCGGTGTTCTTATTCTCGATGCGCGAACTGCTCCCCTTGACGGGAAGAAAAGCAACCACCTTCATCAGCCCCTCCTGAATCGTTCCCGACTGCAGGCGCGCCCCGTGCGGACGGCGTGCCTTGCACCCTTGTACGTACGCAGAGAGCCGATACGGGCGCGGTGGGGTGAAGTTTCCGGCAGGTTGCCGCTTCGCGCGGCGTCGCGTAGTCTCCTCGTAGGGGGAAAAGGAAGCCACAGCAGCGCAAGGATGCCGCCATGAAGCTCTACGACTCCCGCACCTCGCCCAACCCCCGCCGCGTGCGCATCTTCCTGGCGGAGAAGGGCATCGACGTCGAGAAAATCGCGGTCAACCTCGCCGAGCGGGAGCAGCTCACCCCCGCCTACCGCGCCATCAACCCGCGCTGCGTGGTGCCGACCCTGGTGCTCGACGACGGCACCGCCCTCGGCGAAGCGCCGGTGATCTGCCGCTATCTCGAGGACATCCGGCCCGAGCCGCCGCTTTTCGGCCGCACCCCGCTGGAGCGCGCCATGGTCGCCATGTGGGAACGCCGCATGGAGCAGGAAG
This sequence comes from Rhodospirillaceae bacterium, assembly GCA_050253435.1. Classification (GTDB taxonomy): domain Bacteria; phylum Pseudomonadota; class Alphaproteobacteria; order Rhodospirillales; family Rhodospirillaceae; genus Oleispirillum. The sequence continues at coordinate 1,651 of JBFWJB010000105.1, read as the reverse complement.
GCCTGTTTCCCGCCATGGAGCTGTTGCGCAACGCCAACCCGGCGCTGAAGGACCGCGCCATCACCGGGCCGCGCAACTATGCGCAGATCGCGGAACTGGCGGAGCGCGCCCGCGCCCGCCTCGATGATTTCTTCGCCGATTTGGATGCACAGCTTGCCGGGACGCCGTTCGTCGCCGGGGAGGCTTTCAGTTGCGCCGACATCACCGCGGTGGTGGCCATCGACTTCACGGCGAAGCGCTCCGGCGTCGCCATGCCCGAGGGCCTGCCCGCGCTCGCGCGCTGGTACGCCGCGGTTTCCGCGCGCCCCAGCATGAGCGCCTGACTCACATCCCCTTGAGCAGGCGGTCCACCTCTTCCTGGGAGAGGCCCTTGCTCGCGGCGGCGGGCTGCACATCCTTTTCGGCGCGTGTCGCCTGCGCCTTGGTGAAGTCGAGGGCGCCCGGAACCTTGATGATGGTCTTGGTCTGCAGGTGTTCGAGCAGGCGCTCGACCTTGCGCAGCTTCTGGCCGGTGAGGTCCTGGAAGGCGCAGGCTTCCATGATTCCTTCCAGCTTGAGGAAGGCATCCTTGTCGGCGCGCTCCATCAACAGCTCGACCAGCCCGAGAATGCGGTTGACGCCCTTCTCGGTGTCGGCGATCGCCGATTCGATCTGTTTGACGGCGGCGCCGAGAGCGGCGACGACGCGCGGGTCCGAGACATCTGCCATGGCAACCTCGATCCCCGCGCCGCCCAGAAACCGATCCGGGCGGGGCGGGGTTTCTCCCCTCCCCCGCCTCAGCGCGGCGCGATCACCATGATCATCTGCCGCCCTTCCATCTTCGGGAACTGCTCGACCTTGGCCAGATCGGCAACCTCGTCGCGGATGCGGTCGAGCACCTTGACGCCCAGCTCCTGGTGCGCCAGTTCGCGCCCACGGAAGCGAAGCGTGACCTTGACCTTGTCGCCCTCCTCGAGGAAGCGGCGGACGCTGCGCATCTTGATGTTGTAGTCGTTGTCATCGATGTTCGGGCGGACCTTGATCTCCTTGATCTCGATGACTTTTTGTTTCTTTTTCGCTTCCGCCCGCTTCTTCTGGACCTCGTACTTGAACTTGCCGTAGTCGAGAATCTTGCAAACCGGCGGCTCCGCGTTCGGCGAAATTTCGACCAGGTCCAGTCCGGCCTCGAAGGCGCGGTTGAGCGCCTCGTCGCGGGTCACGACCCCGACCTGTTCTCCCTCTGCGTCGATCAAGCGGATGGTTTGTGTGGTGATTTCTTCGTTGACGCGCGGTCCCTCCCGGGACGGTGCGGCGCCTGCTGGTGCCCTGGCTATGAATCGCCTCCCTTCTGGTTTACCCGAAGTCCCCGCCCGGCGGGCGAAGCCTTCCCCTCATGCTGCGGCGCACGGGCCACAGCGACGCGTCGCCCCAGGCCATGGCCCTAGGCGCCGCGTCCTATCTGCAAGGTCCGATTGCGCTCCGGACGGCTCACGCGCCGGCCGGAGGCGCCGCCTCCGCCCTGAGTTTAGCTTGCGCCTCATCCAGCGCAAGGACTTCTTGCGCCTCGGAACCCAGGCGGCGCAAGGCAACGGTGCGGTTTTCCGCCTCACGGCGGCCGACCACGACGAGGAGAGGAACCTTGGCGAGCGAGTGTTCGCGCACCTTCAGGTTG
>JBFWJB010000104.1:0-9120 GCA_050253435.1 Rhodospirillaceae bacterium | reverse complement strand
GGACGGCAAGTGGGTGCTGTGGGAAGACAGCGAATACGCCGCGGGCAAGCGCAAGCTCGCCGGCCGCTGAGATCATCTGCGGCGCGGCGCGGGGGCCGTCCCCGCGCCGCGCGTGATCGAGAGGGGAGACGGACGGCAGCCATGGACCTTCTGGGACAATACCTCGTCAACGGCATCATGCTGGGCACCATCTACGCCCTGGTCGCCGTCGGCTTCACCCTGTTCTTCGGGGTTCTGGACGTCATCAAGTTCTCCCACGGCGACGTGGTGATGGTCGGCGCCTTCGCCGGGTTCACCGCCGCCCTCGGCGCCGCGGCGGCGGGTTTTTCCAATCCGTTCCTGCAGCTCGTCGCGAGCGTGCTGTTCGCCGTGACCCTGACCGCGCTGCTCGGCGCGGCGATCGCCAAGTGGCTGATCCTGCCGCTGAAGAACGCGCCGCGTCTCAACATCCTGCTGATCACCCTGATGCTCGGCACCGCGCTGCGGGAATCCGTGCGCCTGTTCTATCCCGACGGCTCCAACCCCAAGGCGTTTCCCGCGCTGCTGCCCACCTCGGCCTGGCAGTTCGGCAATTTCACCCTGCGCGTCGACAGCACGCTTCTGGTGATTGCGGGCATCGCGGTGATCGTCGGTCTGCACATGCTGATCAACCGCACCCGCCTCGGGCTGGCCATCCGCGCCGTCGCGCAGGATGAGGAGACGGCGCGCACCATGGGCATCAACTACACCCTGATCGTCCTCGTCACCTTTGCGCTCGGTTCCGGCATCGCCGCGGTGGCGGGGGTGATGAACGGCCTCTACTACAACGAGGTCAACTTCGGCATGGGCCTTCTCCTCGGCCTGATCGGCTTTTCCGCCGCGATCATCGGCGGCCTGGGCAACCTCTACGGCGCCATCCTCGGCGGCTTCCTGTTCGCCGCCTTGCAGATGATCGGCGCGGTGGCGATGCCCTTCGCCTCCGCCTACAAGGACGTTTTCGCCTTCGCCGTGGTCATCGCCCTGATGGGGTGGAAGCCCACCGGCCTGATCCCCGAACGCAGCAGCGAGCGAGTCTGACCATGCGCGCCTTCATTCTCCGTCTGCCGCCGCTCGCCGCCGCCGCGCTCGCCTTCGGCCTCGGGCTGATCTACGCCATCGTGTTCATGGAGCAGGAAAGCGACGTCGCGGTGATCTCGCTGGTCGCCTTCGCCGCGGCCGCCGCGGTCGCCGCCGGGCGCATCGGGCTGATCCGCCGCGCTTCGCTGGCCGCGGGCACCCGCCCCGGCGCGGTCGCCGCCATGGGCGCGGGGCTGGCGCTGGCGCTGATCGCGGTGTTCGCCGAGGACCACTTTCCGCTGCTGATGCTCGCGACCGTGATGCTCTACGCCACCGCCGCGCTGGGGCTCAACGTACAGTTCGGCTACACCGGCGTGGTCAACTTCGCCGGGGCCGCGTTCTTCGGCATCGGCGCCTATACCTCCGCCGAGCTGATCGGCAAGTCGGTGCTGCCGCCGATTCTGGTGCTGCCCCTGGGCGGGCTGATCGCCGCCGCCGTCGGCCTGGTGCTGGTGTTTCCGGTGGTGCGCACCCGCGGCCATTACGCCGCGGTGGTGACCATCGCCTTCTCGGTGCTGTTCAAGACGTTTCTCGAGGTCAACGACACCCTCGGCGGGCCGCAGGGGCTGAGCGTCGACCCGGTCGCGCTCCCCGGCTGGAGCTTCGCCGACGGGCCGGTGATCTTCGGCGTCGAGACCTCGTTCTACCTCAACTATGCGCTTGCCGCGCTGGTGGTGCTCGGGCTCGCCTTCATCATGGTGCGGCGGCTGGAGCGCTCGTGGATCGGGCTGTCGCTCGATGCGGTGCGCCTGGACGAGACCGCCTCCGCCTGCTACGGCATTCCGATCCGCCGCGCCAAGATTCTCGCCTTCGTCGCGGGCAACCTGATCATCGGCGTCGCGGGCGCGCTCTACGGCAGCATGCTGGGCTACGTCGCGCCCACCAGTTTCACCTTCTCCGACAGCCTGATTCTGGTGGCGATCGTGCTGCTCGGCGGCATGGGCAGCCCGTGGGGCACCATTCTCGCCGCCGCCATCGTCGTCATCCTGCCGGAGAAGCTGCAGGCGATTCAGGAATACCGCTTCCTGCTGTTCTCGGTGGTGGTGATGGCGATCCTGCTGTTCCGTCCCGAGGGGTTGTTGCCGCGCGCGGTGCGCCGCTATCTGCCGGTGCCGCAAAACGAGGAGGCCGCTTGATGATGCAGACCGATGCCGCCGTGACCATGGAGGCCGCCGTGCCCGCCACTCCCGGACCCCTGCTCGACATCGAGGCCCTGTCCAAGAGCTTCGGCGGCGTGCGCGCCCTGAACGACGTTTCTTTCGGCCTCGGCCGCGGCGAGATTCTCGGCCTGATCGGCCCCAACGGCTCGGGCAAGACCACCTCGTTCAACGTGCTGACCGGGCTCTACCGCCCCGACGGCGGCAAGGTTCTCTTCGACGGCGCGGACATCACCGGCAATGCGCCGCAGGCGGTCTACCGCGCCGGCATCGCGCGCACCTTCCAGCGCTCGCGCCTGTGCCTGGAGCTGTCGATCTTCGACAACATCATGGTCGGCAACCACGCGCGGCTGAACCAGGGGCTGATCTTCAACCTGTTCAACCGCAAGGCCTTCCGCCTCGAAGTGGAGAGCGCGCTGGAAGAAGCCACGGCGCTTGCCGCCTCGTTCAGCCCGTTCCTCGCGGAGCGGATGTTCGCCCCGGTCGGCGCGCTGCCGATGATCGAGCGCCGCCGTATCGAGATTTGCCGCGCCCTGATCTCGCGGCCGAAGCTTCTGCTGCTCGACGAACCCTCGGCGGGGATGACGCACGAGGAGACGCACCAGCTGATGGACGATATCCTCGCGGTGCGCGACCGCCAGGGCGGGCTTTCCATCATCATCATCGAGCATGAAATGGGCGTCATCGAGCGGGTGAGCGATTCCTGCGTGGTGCTGAACTACGGCGAGAAGATCGCCGAGGGCTCCTACCAGGACGTCGCCTCCGACCGCCAGGTTCAGGAAGCCTACCTCGGCTCCGCGTAAGGATATTTGGGTATGGACGCCATCGCCCCGCTCCCGGCCATCGAAATCTCCGGGCTCTACACCGCCTACGACAAGGCCGACGTGCTCACCGACGTCAACATCGTCGCGCCCGCCGGAGAGATCACCTGCCTTTTGGGCTCCAACGGCGCGGGCAAGACCACGCTGATCCGCTCCATCCTCGGCCTCACCCCGCCGCACGCGGGCAGCATCAAGGTGTTCGGCGAGGACGTCGCCGGCCTGCCGACGCACCGCGTGATCGCCAAGGGGGTGGCCTGCATTCCCGAGGGACGGCGGATGTTCCCCAAGCTGACGGTGGAGGAGAACCTGCGCCTCGGCGCCTACCAGGAACCCGCGGAGGCGGAGATCCGCCGCCGCCTCGCCGACGTCTACGCCACCTTTCCGCGCCTCGCGGAACGCCGCGGCCAGCTGGCGGGCACGATGTCCGGCGGCGAGCAGGCGATGGTCTCCATCGGCCGCGGCCTGATGGGCAAGCCGCGCGTGCTGCTGATCGACGAGCCCTCCCTTGGACTTTCTCCGCTTTACGTGAAGGAAAATTTCCGCATCATCGAAAACGTCCGCGCTCAGGGCTTGACGGTTTTCCTCGTCGAGCAGAACGTGCACCAGACGCTCGCCATCTCGGATTCCGGCTACGTGGTTTCCGGCGGACGGGTGGTGGCGCAAGGCAGCGCCACCGAATTGCGGAACAATGCGGACGTGCGCGCCGCGTATTTTGGGTAGTCGCCGATCATGACCATGGACCTGGACGGGGTTGCGCTGACCCGCGATCTGGTCGCTTTTCGCACCATCAACCCGCCGGGGGAGGAGCACGCCTGCGCCGCCTTTCTCGCCGATATCCTCTCCGCGGCCGGGTTCTCCTGCACGCTCGCGCCGCTGGCCGAGGGACGCGTCAACCTGATCGCGACGATCGGCGATGCGGGTGCGGAGCCGCTTGCCTTCACCGGGCACATCGACACCGTGCCCTTGGGGGCGAAACCCTGGTCGGTGGACCCCTTCGCCGGGGAGATCAGGGACGGCAAGCTCTACGGCCGCGGCAGCAGTGACATGAAAAGCGGCGTCGCCGCCTTCGTCGCCGCCGCGGTTTCGCGCGCAGCGGCGCTCGCCGACGGACCGGAGGTGATGCTCCTCATCACCGCGGGAGAGGAAACCGGCTGCGAAGGCGCGCTGGCGATGCAGGATGCGGGCATGCTGCGCCGCGCCGCGGCGCTGCTGGTCGGCGAGCCCACGGGCAACCGTCCCTTCGTCGGCCACAAGGGTGCGCTCTGGCTCAAGGCGGTGACCCACGGCGTCACCGCCCACGGCTCGATGCCCGAGGCGGGCGACAACGCGGTCTACAAGGCGGCGCACGCCATCGTGCGGCTCGAGGATTTCGACTTCAACGTCGCGCGTCACCCGGTGCTCGGCAAGCCGACGCTCAACGTCGGCACCGTCGCGGGCGGTCTCAACATCAACTCGGTGCCCGACCGCGCCGAGATGCAGATCGACGTGCGCACCATTCCGGGGCAGGACCACGCTGCCCTGCGCGCGGGGCTCTCCGGCGTGATCGGCGAATCCGCCGACATCGAGACCCTGTTCGACCTCGGCGGTATCTGGACCGACCCGGCCGCGCCGTGGGCGGCGCGCGTCATCGGCATCACCCAAGGCGTCACCGGCGAGGCGTTCACCCCGGCGGGCGCGCCCTATTTCACCGACGCCTCGGTGCTCACCCCGGCCCTCGGCACGCCGCCGACGATCATCCTCGGCCCCGGCGAGACCGCGCAGGCGCACCAGACCGACGAGTACGCCCTGGTCTCCCGCATTGCCCAGGCGGTGGAGATCTACGGCCGCGTCCTCGACGACTGGGGGCACCGGTGATGCGCGTCGAACCCTGCGACCTGTCCGCAGTCGCGGCGCGGCAGGAAATCGCCTCCGGGCGGCTCTCCGCCGAGGCGCTGGCGCGCTCCTGCCTTGCCCGCATCGACGCCCGCGACTCGGAAATCCACGCCTGGGCGGCGATCGACCCCGAGCTGTGGCTGATGCAGGCGCGCGCCGCCGACGCCGCGGGCTGCCCCGGCCCGCTCGGCGGCCTGGCGCTCGGCGTCAAAGACATTGCGGCGACCCGCGACTGGCCCGTTACCTGCGGCTCGCCGATCTATACCGGCACCCGCATGCCCTTCGACGCCGCGGCGGTCACCCTGACCCGCCGCGCCGGAGGGGTGATCGCGGGCAAGACGGTGACCACCGAGTTCGCCGGGTTCCACCCCGGCCCGACGCGCAACCCCTATGCCGCATCGCGCACCCCCGGCGGCTCGTCCTCCGGCTCTGCCGCCGCGGTGGCCGCGGGCATGGTTCCCTTCGCGCTCGGCACCCAGACTGCGGGCTCGATCATCCGCCCGGCATCCTACTGCGGCGTCGCCGGGTACAAGCCCTCTTTCGGCCTGATCGACGCCACCGGTATCAAGCCCTATGCGCTTTCGCTCGACACCGTAGGGGTGATCGCGCGCAGCGTCGCCGACTGCCGCCTGTGGGCGGCGGCGGTTTCCGGCGCGGACCTGAACGCTCCGCCGCACCTGCCGGTGCGCCTCGGCATGTGCCGGTCCCCGGTGTGGGAGGACGCATCGCAGGCGATGCGCCGCGCCTTCGAGATCGAACTGCCGGTGCGCATGGAGTCGGCGGGGTTCACCCCGGTGGAGGTGGACCTGCCCGGCGTGTTCGCCGACGCCATGGAGGCGCACCGCCGCATCATGCGCTGGGAGGCCGCGCGCGCGCTGGCCTTCGAGGCGGAGACCTACGGCAACCTCCTGAGCGCGGGCCTGCGCGCCCAGATCGAGGAAGGCCGGGAGATGGCCTGGGCCGCGGTTGCGGAGGCCTATGCCCTGCGCGATGCGGCGATCGCCGATCTGCCCAAGGTGCTGGCCGCGGCGGGGGTGGAGGCCTTCGTCGCACCGTCGGCGGCGGGCGTCGCGCCGCCGTTTTCCGAAGGCACCGGCAGCCCGGACTTCAACCGCCTGTGGACGCTCTTGCGCGCGCCGTGCGTGCAGATGCCGGGGTTCGCCTGCCGCGAGACCGGCATGCCGCTCGGCATGCAGGTCGTGGCGCCGCAGGGCGGGGATGCGCTGGCCCTGGCGCTGGCCGAACGCCTCGCCGTTGCGCTGGCATGATTGACAGCGCCGCGGTTTTGGCCGAAGACGGGGTGCGTTTTCCTTTGCGAACGGTGGAGCCTTGGCCCTTCTGCGCCCCGCACACAGCGCCGTGACGGCGGAGTTTCTGCGCTTCTGCGCGGTCGGCGGCGTCGGCTTCGTGGTCGATGGCGGGCTGCTTACCCTGCTGATGGAAGTCTTCGGCCTCGGGCCCTATTCGGCGCGTGTCGTCTCCTTCCTTTCCGCCGCCACCGTCACCTGGCTTTTGCACCGCAACTTCACCTTCCGCCGCACCGAAGGCTCGCGGCGGCGGCAGTGGGTGCGCTTCCTCGCGGTCAACGGCATCGGCGCGGTGCTCAACTACGGCGTCTATGCCGCCTGCGTCGCCTTCGCACCGCATCCGTTCTCGGTGCCGCAGGTGGCGCTGGTGATCGGCGCGGCGCTGGCGCTCGGCTTCAACTACCTGTCGTCGCGCTTCTACGTGTTCGCCGCCGCGCCGGAGACCGGACCATGACCGAAGACGCCTACACCGGCACCGGCAACCTCGAAGCGATGGCCGAGGCGGTGCGCTACAACGCCTTCCTCGAAAACCTGGTGCGCAGCCATGCGCCGCTTTCCGGCGGGCGCGGCATCGCGGTGGATTTCGGCGCGGGGATCGGCACCTTCTCCGGCGTGCTCGGCGATGCGCCGGCGCGCCTCATCTGCGTCGAGACCGACCCGGACCAGGCGCAGCGCCTGCGCGACCGCGGCTTCGAAACCGCCACGCTGCCTGATATTGCCGACGCCAGCGTCGATTTCGTCTTTTCGCTCAACGTGCTGGAACACATCGCCGACGACCGTGCGATCCTCGCGGAGCTCTTCCGTATCCTCAAGCCGGGGGGGAGGCTGTTCCTCTACCTGCCCGCCTTTACCGTGCTGTGGTCGGCGATGGACGACCTGGTCCGCCACTACCGCCGCTATACCCGCGGCATGCTGATGGAGCGCCTGCAGGGCGCAGGCTTCGCGGTGCGCCGCACCGCCTATGCGGATTCCGCCGGGTTCTTCGCCACCCTGGCCTTCAAGATGCTGCGCCGCGGCCAGGCGGCGGACGGCCGCCTCGCGCGCGGGCCGCTCATCCTCTTCGACCGCTACGCCTTCCCTGTCGGACGCCTGCTCGACCGCCTGGGCATGCAGTACCTGCTTGGCAAGAACGTCTGGGCCGTGGCCGAACGGCCGCCGCAGGCGTGAACGGCAAGGCCAGGGGCGTTGCCCCTGGACCCCACAAAGGGTCGCGGCATAACTGCGCGTAGCGCCATAAGCCTGCCGTCGATGCAGCAGGTGTCGGTTGCCGCTACGCGGCGAAAAAGTTAGGGGAGGTGCGGAGGGGCCGAGTCCCTCCGCGAAGTTTTGGTTTTTTTAGAGCAACTCCGCGCCCTTCGCCGCGGCGGCGGCGACGGTTTCCGCGGTGGGCGGGGTTTTCCCCTTCAGCAGCCCGATGTCGGCGAGTTGCAGGTTCGCGAATTCGGTAAATCCCGCATCCGCGAGGATCTTGCTGGCGCAGCGGGTGGGGCAGCCGTCGATCGCCAGGAGAGTCTCGGCGGCCTGCGCGGCCTGCATGTTGGAGGGAACGCGCGCGCCGACGGCGGCGAGGCAGATCATCTTCGCATGGCCGTCTCGCGCCAGCTTGCGCGCCGCACCGTCGGCCACCGCGCCGACATCCGCCGCGCCGGAACAGCTCACCACCAGTTTCGGCGCCGCCGAACAGGTGCAGGCAGGTTTTTCGCTCATCGGCCGTCTCCGCTTATTTCAGCAGCGCTTTGATCTCGGCGACGGAGGGCACCTTGCCCATGGTCTTGACCACGCCGTCCACCGCCAGCGCCGGGGTGATCGCCACGCCGTATTCGGCATAGCGCGCCATGTCGGTGACCTTTTCCATCTCGAACGCGAGCCCGAGCTCGGCCGCCGCGGCTTCCGCGTGCTGCGCCAGCTGATGGCATTTGGCGCAGCCGCTGCCGAAAATCTGAATCTTCATCGCATGATACTCCTCAGTTGAAGAACGTTCCATAAACCATGCCGCTCGCCGCTGCCATCGCCACCACCAGGGCGACGAACGCCGCGGTCTTGCGGACGCCGAGAATCGAGCCGATCACCAGCATGTTGGGCAGGCTCAGGGCCGGACCGGCGAGCAGCAGGGCGAGCGCCGGGCCCTTGCCCATGCCCGCGCCGATCAGCCCCTGCACGATCGGCACCTCGGTGAGCGTGGCGAAATACATCAACGCCCCCGCCACCGCGGCGAACAGATTGGCCCCGACGCCGTTGCCGCCGAGCGCGGCCTCCACCCAGGCCGAGGGGATCAGACCCTCGTGGCCGACCCGCCCGAGCAGCAGCCCGGCGACCAGAACGCCGCCCAGCAGCAGCGGCAGAATCTGCTTGGCGAATCCCCAGGAGGCGGCCAGCCACTCCCGCAGCTCTCCCGGCGCGCAGCGCGCCAGCCGCACCGCAAGCGCCGCCAAAGCAACCAGGAATCCTCCGGCGAGGATCCACTTGCCGCCGTAGACCGCGGCCCAGATGCCCTCCGCCTCTTCCGGCGCGCCCCAGTTGGCGAACACCAGAATGCCCACCAACGCGGCGACCAGCGCCACGTCCCAGCCGACGGCGCGCGCCTCCCCCGGCGGCAGGGCCATCGCGGATGCGGCGCGCTCGGCCTCTTCCTTGCGGAACAGCAGATGCATGCACACGCCGATCACCAGGCTGAAGCCCACCGCGCCGACGGCGCGCGCGATGCCCATCTCCGGTCCGAGAATGCGTGCGGTCAGAATGATCGCCAGAACGTTGATCGCCGGGCCGGCATAGAGAAACGCCACCGCCGGACCCAGCCCTGCGCCCATGCGGTAGATCCCGGCGAACAGCGGCAGCACGGTGCACGAGCATACCGCCAGCAGCCCGCCG
>JBFWJB010000103.1:0-9160 GCA_050253435.1 Rhodospirillaceae bacterium | reverse complement strand
TCCAAACATCAACCCTTGAGACTCACCGTACACGAGTTGCCGCCGTTGCGCATCAAAATAATGCGACACAAAACGGCAATACATACTAGATGTAGAGAAAATAGGCAAAGTGCCTCTCGCAAAGGCAGCAATCAAGACGCATCCGGGCAAAAAGAAACGGGGGGCGAAGAGCCCCCCGTTCCTTTCAGCCGGTGGTCGACCGGCACGTGATGGATGGTTCACTCGTCCAGGAGGGCAAGGTTTTCCGCCGCTTCGCGTCCGCCGCGGCCAGCCACCAGCTCATAGGACAGACGCTGTCCATCGCTCAGGCTGCGCAGTCCGGCGCGCTCGACCGCCGAGATGTGCACGAACGCATCCTTGCCACCCTCATCCGGCTGGATGAAGCCATAGCCTTTGGTGGTGTTGAACCATTTCACGGTTCCAGTCGCCATCGTTGTCGTACCTTCTGTCGCCGCGGGGGCCGTCCCATGCCTGGGAGGCGGGCCGCCCACGTTTCGTGGATAATCGTCCCCGCCGGAGCGGGCGTGCAGGGGGGCTCGGCCCACCGCAGCCGGTCACGAAGGGACCCTTACTTCAAGTGTGTGACACGTTCCCAGAGGACGAACAAGAGGAATTCTATTCATCTTCGGGGATTTCGCTCATGTTACAGACTACGCGCAGTTGCCGGTTGCAGCGCCTCGCGCGCCGCGTTGAGGATTTCCGCCACCACCGCATCGAGGATGCGCGGGCCGCGCTCGCGCCGGTGCAGCACCAGGCGGCGCGACAGCCCTTGCGGGCAGATGCGCACCAGGGTGCCGTCTGCGATCAGCGCACGCACCTGCGGCTCGGCGCACAGCGCATAGGCGATGCCCTGGCGCGCCGCGACGACGAAGCCCTCGGAGGAGGGCAGCACGTGACAGGGAAAGTCGCCGGGGCCGAGGCCGAAGTGCTTTTCCAGATAGAGATGGTGCAGCTCGTCGTGGCGTCCGTAGATCACCGCGGGCGCCGCCTTCAGCGCCGCGGCGGTGACCCCCGCGGGAAAGAAGCGGGCGACGAATTCCGGCGAGGCGACCGGGTAGTAGGCGAGCGCACCGAGGCGGTAGGATTTCAGCCCCTGCACATCGTCGGCCCGGGTGCCGATGCAGGCGAGCACGTGGCCGGATTTGAGGACGTCGAGGGTGCGCGTCTCGTCGTCGACGACGAGGTCCGCCAGCAGGTTGTGGCGGCGGAACAACAACGCCGGAATGTCGGAGAACCAGGTGGCGAGGCTGTCGGCGTTCAAGGCCAGGCGCACCCGTTCGAACGGCAGGGGCGCGGCGTCGCCGGTATCGACGCGGAGGTCGCGCTCCATCAGCCGGGCGTTGAGGATGTACTGGAACACCCGGTCGCCCGCGGCGGTGGCGGCCACCGGCTTGCTGCGCACCAGAAGCGGTTCGCCGAACTGCGATTCGAGGCGCTTGATGCGCTGCGAGACCGCCGACTGGGTGAGGCCCAGGTCGCTGGCGGCGCGTTCGAAACTGCCGAGGCGGATGACCGCGGCAAGAGCTTCCAGACAGCGGGAGTCGAGCATGGCAAACCATAATTTCAATTCATGTTTGATAAGAATTATACGCTCAATTAATACGAATGGCGAGCGCATGATGCCTCCCGAAGCGGCAATGGAGCCGCCGCGGCAGGTTTGGGAGCATGTGTCATGTTCGGGTTTTCCGCTTATCTCGCGGGGCTGATGCTGGGGGGCAGCCTGATCGTCGCCATCGGCGCGCAGAACGCCTTCGTTCTCGGCCAGGGGCTGCGCCGCAGCTTCCCTGCGACGACGGCGGCGGTGTGCTCGCTTTGCGACGTGCTGCTGATCGGCGGCGGCGTCGCGGGCGCGGGCGTGGCGGTGGCGATGCACCCGATGCTGGCGCGCGGCCTCACCCTTGCCGGTGCGGCGTTCATGCTGGTCTACGGTGTGCTGGCGGCGCGGCGCGCCATCCTCGGCGACGGCCAGGGCCTGGGCGGCGGGCGCTTTTCCGGCGGGCGGCGCGCCGTGGTCGGCGGCGCGCTGGCGGTGAGCCTGCTCAACCCGCATGCCTATATGGATGCGCTGCTGCTGATCGGCGGCGTTGCGGCGCAGATGCCCGCGGCGAGCCGCCCGGCCTTCGCATTGGGGGCGATGAGCGCGAGCATCGTCTGGTTTTTCGGCCTCGGCCTCGGCGCTTCGGCGCTTTCCGGCGCTTTGGCGCGGCCCGCCACCTGGCGAGTGGTCAACGCCGCCACCGCCGTCGTCATGGCGGCGCTGGCGGTGCGGCTGCTGCACGGGCTGTGATTACGGCGCCGCCTTCTGCGATTTGATGTTGGCGAGCGTCTTGTCGGTCTTCGACAGCTTGCCGCTGCCGAACTTGCGGGTCTTCAGCGTGCCCTTGTCGTTGAACACCACCCCCGCCTTGCGATTCTTCTTGGAGATCGTCTGCTTCGGCGTCACCGGCACCGAGGACTTCGCCCTGGTGGTGGAAAAGGGAATGGGTTGCGATGCGCTGCCCGCAAGCGCGGGCGCGGCGGCGAAGGCAAGGCAGAGCGCGGACAGGCACGCCATCCGCAGCCGGGATGCAGAGGACATCGCAGCGTCTCCATCGGCTGGTCGCAGGAAGGCCAGTCTACGCCGCAGGCGGTATGCAAACGGTTAACGCGCCCCTAGAGGGCGTTGATCGTGCCGATGAAGCCGTCGAGCTCCGCCTCCAGGCGGTGCGACTGCGCGGTGAGCTCCGCCACCGTGGAGACCACGCCGCCCGCGCTGGCGCTGGCGTCGGCGATGGCGCGGGTCATGTGGCCGAGGCGTTCCGACACCGCATCGGTGCCGTGCGCCGCGGCGGCCACGTGGTCGCGGATGTCGGAGCTGGCGGCGGTCTGCGCCTGCACCGCGTCGGCGAGGTTGCGGGCCAGCGCTTCGATGTCGGCGACGTCGGCGCAGATGCCGGAGATCGCTTCCACCGTGGTGACGATGTCGGCCTGAATCGTCTTCACCCGGCCGTCGATGTCGGCGGTGGCTTGGCGGGTCTGCTGCGCCAGCTGCTTCACCTCGTCGGCGACCACGGCGAAGCCCTTGCCGGCAAGGCCCGCGCGCGCCGCCTCGATGGTGGCGTTGAGGGCCAAGAGGTTGGTGCGGTCGGCGATCTCGGCGATCAGCTCCACCACCTTGCCGATGTCCTGCGCGGCGTGGGAGAGCGACTGCACCCGTCCGGTGATGGCGCTCGCGCCCTCGATCGCGCGGCGGATCGACGCGCCGGATTCCACCAGCCGCCGGTCCACCGATTCCACCGCCTGCACCAGGTCCTCGCTGGAGGCGACGACGCGGTTCATGCTGTCGGCGGCGAGCGCGATGGTGCGCGCCATGTCCTCGCCCTGGCCGCGCGTCGTGGCGCTGTCGCGGGAAAGGTCCTGCGCGTCCGCGGCGATGCGTTCGGCGCTGCCGTGCACCGCCTGGGCGACCTTGCGCACGGTGTTTTCGAAGGAATCGGCCATGCGCTTCAAGGTGTCGCGGCGGTCGCGCTCCGCCGCTTCGCGGTTGGCCTGGTCCTGGGCGCGGATGCGCTCCACCTCGTGGGCGGTCTGCTTGAACACCGCGATGGAGCGGGCCATCGCGCCGATCTCGTCGCGGCGGTTGAGGCCGGGAATGCGCACCGAGCTGTCGCCCGCGGCGAGCGCGTTCATCGCCGCGCGGATGTCGGCGATCGGGCGGTGGATGGAGCGCGCAATCGCGATGGCGAGGAAGCCGAAGAGGGCAATGCCGATGCCGCCCGCGATCGCCAGCGCGCGGGCGGTGCGGGCGCGCACCGCGCGGCCCTTGGCCTGTGCCGCGGCGAGGTTGCGGCCGGTGGAGGCGAGCAGGTCCTGCGCCTCGCGGCGGGTTTCGCCGAAGGCGGCGGCGAGCGCCGCATCGGCCTCCGCCCGCTGGTTCACCGCATCCACATAGGCGCGCATTGCGGTGCCGTAGTCCTTGAGCGCGGCGGAAAGCTTCTTGCGGGTGTCGGCGCCGAAGGGGCCGCCGTAGATGGCGAAATCCAGCTCGTTGACGATCTTGCGCAGCTTGCCTGCGTCTTCGGCGCTGGCGGTGACCAGGAAGGACTGTTCGAAACGGCGCAGCTCCGTCATCTTGGCGGAGATCGCCGCGGCATTGGGCCACATCACCAGTTCCGCCTCGATCTCGTGGCTCGCCGCAGTCATTTTGCCGCGCAGGCCGTCGCCCGCGCCGAGGCCGATCTGCGCGCGCGCCGCGGAGGCGGCTTCGAAGGTGGCGGAGAGGCGGGCGATGTGCGCCGCCAGAGCCTCGGCCTGCGCCGTCTGCGCATGGCGGGCGGCCGCCGTGGCGGCGGCGGCGAAGGCGGCCTTCGCCGCCTCGGGATCGCGGGAAAAGCCGATGTCGGCCACCTCCATGCGCGCCATCATCAGCTCCAGGGAGCGGATCTCGTCGCCCACCAGGCGCAGGGAGTCCGCTTCCGCCTCGGTGGTGCGGATGCTGCGCTCGCCCAGGGTCTGTACCGCTGCCGCGCCGCCCAGCAGCAACAGGCTCAACCACACCAGCGCATAGATTCGCCGCCCGATTCGCAGGTTGGCGAGCAGCCGGGCGACCGGGCCGTGGCGGCGCGCCGGGGCGATGCGGCTTTCCCGCTCCAGGGCTTCCCGCGCTTGGGGCGTGAGGACTTCGCCGGGCATCAGGACGGGTGCGAAATCGGCGGTCATGGCGTTCGGGTGTCTCCCCTGTGGTCTCGGGCGCTGCGTCGTGGCAGCATTCAGGAGCGCCCGCCGCGCAACGGTCAACCGCGTCATGAATATTTCAACAAACGGCGCGTCCGGAGAATTCGGCCCATGCGGGAATGTCGATGAGTATGGACAACCGGCGGGAGAGGGTTATCCTGAATAGGCCAAGGGGAGGACACATCATGCCCGAGCCATCCGGTCCGATCTGGGAACGTGCGCTGACGCTGCTCGAGCGTGCCCCCACGTGGCATGAGCTGCGCCGCGCCCTGGAGGCCGAGGGCCTGGTGGACCGCCTCGGCGGGGCGGGGATGCAGGACCTGCTCGCCGAATGGCACGCCCGCGCCGCCGCCGCGCTCAACGACGTGGAGCTGCGCATCGAGCTGGGCTTCTGGGCCGAGGGCGGCACCTATGCCGAGCACCTGCGGGGGTTCCAGGCGATTCCTCCGGCGGTGCTGGTGGCGCAGGCGCGCGCCCGCGGCTGGTTCGTCAAACAGGGAGCTTCCGGCAAGGCGATCGTCAATCCGCCCGGCGCGCGGCCGCTGGTCGTCCAGGTCGGTGCGGACGGCGGGGAATAGGGGCGGGGTCAGAACGCGCTGATGGCGCGCAGCCAGCGCTGGCGCTCCGCCTCGGGCATGGCGCGGAAGGCGGAAAGCCACGTCGCCTCGTCGGCATTGAGCGTGGCGGCGGGCGCGCTGCCGGTCTCCGCCGGGCGCAGGTGCGGCGGCGGCGGCGCGCAGAGCAGCAGCACCGTCATCGGATCCATTTCGAGAAAACGCGCAAGCGGCAGCAACTCCGCCACGTGCACGTCGCGGCGGCCGCGCAGGATTTCGGAAATCCGCGTCGGCGGCAGCCCCAGGGCCTGCGCCAACTCGGTCTTCTTTTTGCCCAACTCGGCCAGGCGTTCGGCGATCCAGGTCTGTTCCATGGTGCCATCATACCCGTTTCGGTGTTCCGGGTATAGACGATTATCGTCATTTTCTGCTGGACAAATATTACCGATTATCGTAATATCCCCTTCATCGCACAACCAGTAGGAACCGGAGAGGGAGGGCGCAATGGCGCGAAACGGCGAGATTGTGGACTGTCTGGTCAAGGCGTTCGGCGGCCTTTCCGCAATGGCGCGGGCGTTGGGCCATGCGCACGCCAGCACGGTGCAGGGCTGGGCGGCGCGCGGGGCTATTCCGCGCTGGAGATTTTACGAAATACGTAATTCTGAACCCTGCCGCCGCGACCGCCGCATCGCCCTGCTGCTCGACCGGCTGGAGACGGAGCCCGCCGCGGAGCGCCCCGAGGGGCCGCACGACCCGGTGGGTTGCCGCTATATCGCAGGCGACCCGAAGGGGGAGTGGGCCTACTGCAACAAGCCGCTGCGCCCCGGTTCATCCTATTGCGCGGCGCATCACGCGCTCTGCCGCCTGCCGCCCGAGGACTCCGCCGCCCTGGCGGAGGTGGAGGAAGCGGCGCGATGAACTTTCCCCGCACCGCGTCCGCGCAGACCGCGCCCGAGTGGACCGTCGCGTTCTGCGATCCGCCGCCGCTGCCGCCGGGGTCGCCCTGGCGCAACCGCCTGCTCTACCGGCTGCTCACCACGTTGCTCAAGCCGGGGTTCCGCCACTGCTATGCGCTGCGGCCGCTGCATCTCGCCGAGGGGTGGCTGCTGTTCAATCCGCACAGCGCCTGCACCGATATTCTCGAACTGCGTGGGCAGGGTCACGCCGCCGATCTCGCCGCCGCCGCCGTCGCCGGGCGCTGCCATCTGGTGCGCGCCGTGGCGCGGCGGCCCGAGGTCTGGGTGCCGCGCATTTCCGCCACCTGCGTGTCCGCGGTGGCGCACCTGATCGGCGCGCCGTCCCGCCCGTGGACCACGCCTTTCGCCCTTTATCGTCGCTTGAAACAGGAGGAAACCGCGATGGGTTCGATCTTTTCCACGCCGAGCGTAGACACCTCGGCAGCCGACGCGCAGGCCGAGGAGGCCCGCCAGGAGGCCGCGGAAACCAAGGCCAAGACCGAGGCGCGGCTGCGCGCCCTGCGCGCCGGGCAGTCCGGGCGGTCGCTGCTGTCCTATTCCGGCACCGGCGAGCAGGGGGTGAAGACCACCCTGGGAGCGGGCTGACATGGCGAAAACCGAAGACCGCTATGCCGACCCGCTGCTGCGGCGCTTCGCCCGCGCCGAGGCGAAGCGGCGGATGTGGGATTCCATCCTGCGCGAGACCTACCGCCTCGCGCTGCCCAACCAGGACGACCCGGAGATGAACGCCCGCGGCGGCAGGCGCGATGCGGAGATCTTCGACGGCACCGCCATCCGCGCGGTGAAGTGGAAGCGCGCCAAGCTGCACGGCGACCTGTTCCCGCCGTTCCGCCACTGGACCCACTTCCTGCCCGAGGGGCTGGACGCCGACGACCTCGATGCCACGGCGGCGCACGCCTGGGCGGGCTTCGTGGAAAGTGCGGAACGCAAGTTCCACAAGGCGATCGACCGCTCCAACTTCCACCTCGAGGTGCCGCTGGCGCTGGGCGACGCGCTGATCTCCACCGGCGCGCTGCTGGTCCAGGAGGGGACGCCCGACGACCCGCTGCGCTTCGAGGCGGTGCCGGTCTCCCAGGTGATTCCCGAGGAAAGCCCGGACGGGGTGATCCGCACCGTATTCCGCGCCTTCGACGTGCCGGGCCGCGACATCGCCGGGCGCTGGCCCGACGCGCAGGTGCCGCCCGAGGTGGGCGAACGCATCGACGCCGACCCGGACGGCGCGCTGCGCGTCGTCGAGGCGACGGTGTGGAACCCGGAGGAGCGGCTCTACGACTATGCGGTGATTCTCGCCGACGGCGAGCGCCGCATCGTCGAACGCGACTACCGCACCTCGCCGTGGGTGGTGTTCCGCATCGACAAGGCGACGGGGGAGACCATGGGCCGCGGCCCGGTGCTGGACGCCCGCGCCGACATCGCCACCGCCAACAAGACCAAGGAGCTGATCCTCAAGAACGCCTCGATCGCGGTCACCGGCATCTGGCAGGCGGAGGACGACGGCGTGCTCAACCCCGCCAACATCAAGCTGGTGCCCGGCGCGATCATCCCCAAGGCGGCGGGCTCCGAGGGGTTGAAGCCCCTGGAGGCGCCGGGCAAGTTCGACGTCTCGCAGCTTCTGCTCAAGGACCTGCAGGACGGCATCGACGCGGCGATCAAGGGGCCCAGCCTGCCGCCGGTGGAGGCGGGCAGCCGCACCGCCTACGAGATCGGCGAGCGCCGTTCCGACCAGATGGCGGTGGACGTGCCGATGAGCCTGCGCCTGCTCTCGGAACTCGACTATCCGCTGGTGATGCGCTGCCTCGCCATTCTCACCAGTCCGGCGATGGCGGGCGGCGCGTACTATATCGAGCCGCCGCTCCTCGGCGAGCGGCGGGTGCGCCCGGTGCCGGTGTCGCCTCTGGTGCGCTACCAGGACATCGCCGAAGCCCAGGCGCGCAACCAGGCGCTGCTGCTGGCGATGCAGGTGGATGCGGAGACCACGCTCTCCTTGGTCGACCGCGCGCGCTACATCCGCGACTTCCTGGAGGCGCACGGCTTCAAGCCGACCCATCTGCGCCCGCCGGAGGAGGAGGCGCAGCCCGCCGCCACGGTGGCGGAGGAAGGCGCGCTCGCGCCGCTCTTCCGTCTGCTCGCCGGGGTGGGAGAGGCGGGAGAGGGCGGCGATGCGGCGCGGCTTTCCGCGCTTGCCGCGCGCCTCGCCGGGGGCGGGGAGGCGGCGCGATGAGCCTGCCGGTTTCCCCCCTGCCGCTTGCGCCGGAGGAGGCGGGGCCGGTGTTCGCCCGCCTGTTCGCCGCCGCCGACGGCGGCCGCGCGCTCGCCTATCTGCGGGCGATGACGCTCGACCGCGCGGTCGGCGCCCACGTCAGCAGCGAGCAGCTCTGGCACCTCGAAGGCCAGCGCTACCTCGCCCGTCACATTCTCAAGCTGGTGGAGCGCGGCGCCGCGCCGCGGTGACGGCGCGGACCCGGTTTCCCTTTCCAATCACAGGAGAAGACCATCATGACCATGTCCGAAAGCCTGTTGCCCGGCGATGCCGCCGACGCCCCGCGCAGCGTGCGCTACAAGGGGGAGGAGGTGACGGTGCCCGAAGCCTTCTGGGATGCCGCGGCGGGCGGTCCCAACGTCGGCGCCCTGGTGAAGTCCCACGCCGACCTGCGGCGCAAGCTCTCCGAGGGGCGGCCGCAGCCGCCGGAGAGTTATGCCCTTACCCTGCCGGAGGATCTGGCCGCCCGTATCGCCCCGGACGAGAACGACCCGCTGGCGCGCCGAGCCATGGACTGGGCGAAGCAGCAGGGCCTGGGGCAGGAGGCGTTCTCCGAGCTTGCCGCCCTCTACTACGGCCATCTGGCGGACGGCGCGCCCGACCGCGACTCGGAGATGCAGCGCCTCGCCG
Organism: Rhodospirillaceae bacterium; assembly: GCA_050253435.1. Lineage (GTDB taxonomy): Bacteria > Pseudomonadota > Alphaproteobacteria > Rhodospirillales > Rhodospirillaceae > Oleispirillum. The sequence goes on along the minus strand of JBFWJB010000103.1, from coordinate 26 downwards.
AGGCGCTCGGCCCGCGCGAGATCGGA
>JBFWJB010000102.1:0-9286 GCA_050253435.1 Rhodospirillaceae bacterium | reverse complement strand
GCCGCCGGTGAGATCGATGATGGCGAGTCGAAGGTGGGCGAACGCGGCCCCTTCGCGGCGCAACCCGACCTGGCCGTCGGGTCCGCGATGGGCGATCGCGGCGGCCATCGCCTGCAACGAGGCATCCCGGCGATTCAGGATGTCCCGCGCCTCGGGGGTCGTGATGATCCCGGCAATGCCGCACATGAGATGACAGTCCCTTCAGATCGTTGCCGCGCCGCCGTGCCGGGTATAGCAGGCGGCGCAGAGCTGCCCAGTGACCGGCGTCACGCGTCCGGAATGCCCGCGGCGGCCACCACCTGGTCGAAAAACGCGCGGTACCGGCCGATGACGATCTCCGAGCTGTAGTTCTCCTCGAAGGCGGCGCGTCCCGCCGCAGCCATCTCCGCCGCGGAGTCGGGGTTGCCCAGCATCCAGCCGATCGCCTGCGCCATCGAGGCGACGTCGTCCACCGGCACCAGAAGGCCGTTGCGGCCATGGTCGATCAGCATGCCCGGACCCTGCGCGTCGGCGGCGACCACCGGCGTGCCGCAGGCCCAGGCCTCCAGCACCACGTTGCCCAGGGGCTCGTGGCGCGACGGGCAGACGAACAGGTCGGCGGCGGCGAGCAGGGGAGAAACCTCCTTCTGCCAGCCGAGGAAGCGGGTGCGCGGCTTGATTCCTTCCACCTGCGCCATCTGCTCCAGCGCGGCGCGCTGCGGCCCGTCCCCGGCCAGCCAGAGGTAGGCGTTGGGCACCCGCGCCATCGCCTTGATCAGGGTGTCGAAGGCCTTGTTCTCGTGCAGGCGGCCCATCGCCACCACCAGGGGCGCGGTGTTGGGGGTGTAGTGCGCGGCGCGCGACATCGGCGCGGCCTGCGGGTCCACCTCGACGAAGTTGGGCACGTAGTGGGCGCGTTCCGCGGGCCAGCCCTCGCGCACCAGGTAGTTGACGATGTCCTCGGTGTTGCCGATCAGATGGTCGCAGGAACGGTAGTACTTGAGGTCGTAATAGCCGCCGAGGCGCGCCACGTGGACGAAATCGCCCGCCGGGCACATCGCCGTGGCGCGGTTCATCCAGGTCATCACCACGTGCGGCTTGAACTTGCCGATCTCCCTGGCGAACTGGCGCTTGGTGGTGAAGTCGAAAGCGCCGCCGAAAGGCAGCTCGATGGGGGCCAGACCCGCCTCCCTCAGGCGCGCCGCGCGCTCCGCATTGCGGCGGATCAGCACGTGCTGCTGCACCCCGGCGCGGTGCAACGCGCCCACCAGGCGCTCGAAAAACGCTTCCGCGCCACCCTGCTCGGCGCCCGCCATGGCCTGCAACACCCGGATCGTCACGTTCGTCACCCTACATCAAGCGCGGCCTTCCAGGGGCCGCCGCGTCATCCCATCACCACCGCGGGCGGCGGTCAAGCGCCGCCGCGCCGAATACAACTCTTCCGTTCTCTCTGTAGAAGACTAAGCTCAAGAGTCCTCCAGACGTGCCTTAAGATAGGACAACAAAGGGTAGAGACCGGCGCACAGCGCGATCAGGAAACCCCAGCCTCCTTCCCGGTATCCCTTGCGGCCGACGTAGCATTTATAGAATCGGGAAAAGAAACGCCGCACGTTGTTCGCCAGACTGCCGATATCGCCGCTTTCGCGCAAGTCCCTCGCGCGTGCGGAGGAATAACGGTCGAGGCGGCGCAGCATGTCGCTGATGCTGTCGTCCACATAGTGGTCGAGGCGATTGGCCAGGGTCGGCCCCTTTACCGCTTTTGCGCCACCGCGCCCGCGCCAGACCAGCGCCGGATGCACCCGCTGCTCGCCCCAGCGCTTCGCCCCCTTGCGCGACAGGCGGGGCACCGCCGAGGTGCCGAACGAGGCGCCCCAGCCATAGCGCACGCGGTGTCCGCCGACGTAGTTGTCCACCGGCAGGTCGTGGTAGTCGGCGCCGGAGGTTGCGATCACCGCGCGGATCTCCTCCGCCAGCGCTGCGGGCACGTGCTCGTCGGCGTCCACCTCCACCACCCAGTCGCCGGAACAGGCGTCCAGTCCGGCGTTGCGGCGCGCCCCCTCGATTTCCCAGCTGCCTTCCACCAGATGCGCCGCATCGGTGAAGGAGAGCGCGACGTCGCGGCTGCCGTCGGTGCACTTGTCCAGCACCACCACCAGCTCGTCGGCGAAGGCGAGCCTCTCCAGGCACGCGGCGAGGATGTCCTCTTCGTTGTGGGCCACCACCAGGGCGCTCAAGGTCGTCATCGGTTGCCTCTCACGGCGGAAATCAGGGCAAGGGCGGCGGTCTCCGCCGCCTCCACGCTCAGGCTGTCCATCAGGGTGCCGGTGGTGCGGTGGTCGTAGCCCGGCCCGCCGACCAGCTGGTCATAGGCGAGCGCGGTGCGCGCCACCGCGCAGCCCGGCCCCCAGGGGGCATAATGCTCCTCCCGGCTCGGGCCGAACAGGCCGAGGGTGGGCGCGCCCGCCGTGGCGGCCAGGTGCATCAGCCCGGAATCGTTGCCGACATAGAAGGCGCAGCGCTTCAGCGCCGCGAACACGGTGAGCAGGTCGGCCTCGCCGGTCACCGGCAGACGGCGTTCCGGCGGCAGGGCGTCGAGCAGCGGCGCGGCGTCCTCCCCCGGTGCGGCGAACACCGCCACCCGCGCTCCGGCGAACGGCGCGGCGGGTGCGGTGAGGCGCGCCACCAGCTCCACGAAGTTCTCCATGCGCCAGGTCTTGCCCCGCCAGTTGGCGGTCGGCCCCACCGCCAGCACCGGTCCGCCCGCGGGAATCAGGCGCGTGGCCGCCTCCTCGTGGCGCGGCAGGGTCCACAGATGCGGCGCGGGCGGCGGGTCGAGGCCGAGCACGCCCGCATTCTCCACCACGCGGTGGGCAAGCCCCGACGGCCCGGACAGGCGCAGGCGCTGCCGCGCGCACAGGGTCCAGGCGAGCGCCGAGCGCCGCAGGTCGATCACGGCGTCCCAGCGCGCGCCGACGCAGGCCGCCCACAGCCGCCGCCAGTGCGCGGCATAGGGCCCCTTGGCCATGACGATCACCCGCTCCAGGCGCGGCACGCCTGCGAACAGCGAGGCTGCGGCCGGGCCGCAGGCAATGGTGAAACGCGCCTCCGGGCGGGTTTCCACCAGATGCGCGAGAATGCCGGAAGACAGAACGGCGTCGCCGATGCGGGTGGAGGTGACGAACAGAATGCGCGGCGGCACGGAGCGGGTCATCCCTTCGGGGGTTCGGAACGGCGGATCTCCGCACCGTTCCAGGCGGCAAGGCTGTCGTCCAGGGCCGCCGACACGTCCATCGGCACCCTCAACAGCGCCTTGATATACAGCCAGAAAAACCGCGAGGTCAAACCCGCGCCGCGGTTCGCCCGCGCCGCCTTCCAGGCGCGCCGCGCGCAGCCGCACAGGGCCGCGCGGCGCGAGCGCGCCGGAAGCTCCGGATGCGCCGCGAGAAATCCCGCCACCACCGCCGAGAAGTCGTACTCCGCCTGACCGCCGCCACGGCGCGCAAGGCTCGGCGCATCGGGTAGCGAACAGCCAACCGCGGCGTCGAGAATGCCCACGCGATGCTCCAGCGCCGCCTGCAATGGCGGCGCGAAATCCGGCAGGAACACCCCGGCGTCGAAAAAGCCGGGGCCGTGGAACAAGCCGCGGCGCATCAGCATCAGCCGCGTCGGCGGTTGCGCGCCGCCGAGCAGGGCGTGCACCCCGTCCAGAACCTCCGCTTGCGGCGCAGCCTGCGGCAGGTCGAAGGCATGCTCCGCCGGAGCGCCGCACACCGTGCGCGCCGCCAGCAGCATGTCCAGCCCGTTCTCCTGCGCCGCGGCGAGCAACAGCCGTGTCGCCCCGGCGGCCAGCACCACGTCGCCGTCGAGAAACAGCCAGCGGTCGCCGGTGGCCGCCTTGGCCCCGGTCAGCGCCGCCGCCGCCGGACCCTGCCGCCGCTGCTGAATCAGCAACGTGCGCGGCCAGCAGCGCGTCTTTTCGATCAGAAATTCGAAGGAACCGTCGTCGGAGCCGTCGTCGACGAAGACGAATTCACGGGAAAAGTCGCCATCCTGGCCGCGCAAACCGGCAAGCATCGCTTCCAGATGCGGCCTCTGAGTGTCCACGGCGACAATGTACGAAACCTGCGTCATCCGCCCGTGCTCTCCCCTATCCGCAGGCAGAATAAAGCAATTCCCCCCCCGCGCGAAGCCCCGGCGGGCTCCATGCGGAAAACAAAAACTTTGCGAGGGGACTCGGTCCCCTCGCGCACCCCATACGTTTTCGCCGCGCAGCGGCAGGCAACACCCACGTTGCAACCGCACGACCTTATGGCGCTGCGCGCAAAAACCAAAAGTTATGGGGAGTGCGGGGGGACCGAGTCCCCCCGCAAAGTTTTAGCGTTTTTACTTCGCCTGCCGGAGCGCGGCCTGGGCGGCGGCGAGGCGGGCGATCGGCACGCGGTAGGGCGAGCACGAAACGTAGTTGAGGCCGACGCTCTGGCAGAACGCGACGGAAGCCGGGTCGCCGCCGTGTTCGCCGCAGATGCCGAGCTTGATCTCCGGCCGGGTGGCGCGGCCGCGCTCGGCGGCAAGCTTCACCAGTTCGCCGACGCCTTCCTGGTCCAGGGTGGCGAAGGGGTCGGTTTCGACCACGCCCTTCTGGCGGTAGATTTCCAGGAAGTTGCCTGCGTCGTCGCGCGACATGCCGAGCGTGGTCTGGGTCAGGTCGTTGGTGCCGAAGCTGAAGAACTCGGCGGTCTTCGCGATCTCGCCCGCGCGCAGGGCGGCGCGCGGCAGTTCGATCATCGTGCCGACCTGATAGGTAAGGGTCGTGCCGGTGGCGGCGAACACCTCCTTGGCCACGGTGTCGATCACCGCCTTCATCATGTCCAGCTCGGTCTTGCCCATCACCAGCGGGATCATGATTTCCGGCACCACGGTGGTCCCGGTGGTCTTGGAGACTTCGACCGCGGCCTCGAGGATGGCGCGGGCCTGCATCTCGTAGATTTCCGGATAGGTGACGCCCAAACGGCAGCCGCGATGCCCGAGCATCGGGTTGGTTTCGTGCAGGGCGCCGACCGCGGCCTTGACCATGCCGATCTCGACGCCGGAGGCCGCCGCCACCTCGGCCTGCTCGGCCTCGGTATTGGGCAGGAACTCGTGCAGCGGCGGGTCCAAGAGGCGCACCGTGACCGGCAGGCCCTTCATGATGGTGAAGAGGTCGATGAAGTCCTTGCGCTGGTAGGGCAGCAGCTTGGCGAGCGCGGCGCGGCGGCCCGCCTCGTTGCGCGCGAGGATCATCTCGCGCATCGAGATGATGCGCGCCGGGTCGAAGAACATGTGCTCGGTACGGCAGAGGCCGATGCCCTCCGCGCCGAAGCGGCGCGCGGTTTCCGCATCGAGCGGGGTTTCGGCGTTGGCGCGCACCTTCATCGTGCGGACCTCGTCCACCCAGCCCATCAGGGTGCCGAAGTCGCCGGTGAGCGCGGGGCGGATGGTCGGCACCTTGCCCAGCATCACCTCGCCGGTGGAGCCGTCGAGGGTGAGGGTGTCGCCTTCCTTGACCACGGTGTCGCGCACCCGCATTTCCTTGGCCTTGTAGTCGATGCGGATTTCGCCCGCGCCCGCGACGCAGGGCGTGCCCATGCCGCGCGCCACCACCGCGGCGTGCGAGGTCATGCCGCCGCGGGTGGTCAGCACGCCCTGGGAGACGTGCATGCCGCCGATGTCCTCGGGGCTGGTCTCGATGCGGGCGAGGATCACGGTTTCGCCGTTCTTGGCCCAGGTTTCGGCATCGGCGGCGGTGAACACCACGCGGCCGGAGGCGGCGCCCGGCGAGGCGGGTAGGCCCTTGGCGAGCACGGTGCGCGGCGCCTTGGGGTCGAGGGTGGGGTGGAGAAGCTGGTCGAGCTGCTGCGGCTCGACGCGCATCACCGCCTGTTCCTTGGTCAGCACGCCCTCGGCGACCATGTCCACGGCGATTTTCACCGAGGCGGCGACGGTGCGCTTGCCGTTGCGGGTCTGGAGCATCCACAGCTTGCCCTGCTGGATGGTGAACTCCATGTCCTGCATATCCTTGTAGTGCTTCTCAAGGATGCTGCGGATGTTCACCAGCTCGGTGAACAGCGAGGGCATCACCTCTTCCATGGCGGGCAGGTTGGAGCCGTGCTTGGTCTTGCCCTTGATGGTGAGGTGCTGCGGCGTGCGGATGCCCGCCACCACGTCCTCGCCCTGGGCGTTGACCAGGTATTCGCCGTAGAAGGCGTTTTCGCCGGTGGAGGGGTCGCGGGTGAAGGCGACGCCGGTGGCGCAATCCTCGCCCATGTTGCCGAACACCATGGACTGCACGGTGACCGCGGTGCCCCAGCTTTCCGGAATGCCGTGCAGGCGGCGGTAGGTGATGGCCCGCTGGTTCATCCAGCTGCCGAACACCGCGCCGATGGCGCCCCAGATCTGTTCCTTCACGTCCTGCGGGAAGGGCTTGCCGAGTTCGGCGGAGACCATCGCCTTGTAGCGCTCGATCACGCCCTTCCAGTTCTCGGCGGTGAGCTCGGGGTCGGTGGCGACGCCGGCGTCGCGCTTCGCCTCGTCGAGGATGTCCTCGAAAAGGTGGTGTTCGACGCCCAGCACCACGTCGGAATACATCTGGATGAAACGGCGGTAGCTGTCGTAGGCGAAGCGGGCGTCATTGGCGCGCGCCGCCAGGCCCTCGACGGTGATGTCGTTGAGGCCGAGGTTGAGCACGGTGTCCATCATGCCGGGCATCGAGGCGCGCGCGCCGGAGCGCACGGAAACCAGCAGCGGGTTCTTCGGATCGCCGAAGTGCATGCCGAGCGCCGCCTCCACGCCCGCAAGCGCCGCGGCCACCTGGTCGGAAAGCCCGTCCGGATAGGTATCGCCGTTGGTGTAGTAGTGGGTGCAGACCTCGGTGGAGATGGTGAAACCGGGCGGCACCGGAACCCCGATGCGGCTCATCTCCGCCAGATTGGCGCCCTTGCCTCCCAGAAGGTTGCGCATCTCCGCGCTTCCCTCGGCCTTCCCATCACCGAAGGTGTACACCCACTTCGTCATGGTCTGTTCCTCACTGCTTCCGCCCAGCCGGTTTTCTGCCCGGTTCCGGTGTGTTGTGCCGCGGCCTGCAAGCCTCCCCCGGAAGGCCTGCCGCAGGGCCTTCCTCTTGCAGCGGGTTTTCGCGCTCTAGCCCTCGAGACGCGAGAAGTCCGCCACGCTTTCCATCGCCGCGCCGATGCGCGACAGCAACCGCAAGCGGTTGCTCCTCAATTTCGGGTCGTCGGCGTTCACCGTGACCTTGTCGAAGAAGGCGTCCACCGGCGCGCGCAGCAGCGCCAACGCCGCCATCGCCGCGGTGAAGTCCTCCGCCGCCAGCTTCGCCGCGCTTTCCGCGATCGCGGTTTCCAGCGCGGCGAACAGCGCGGTTTCCTCCGCCGTTTCCAGGTCTGCCGCAACCGGCGCCTCGGCGAAGGAACGATTGTCCTTCTTCTCCTCGATGCGCACGATGTTGGCGGCGCGGCGGTAGGCGATCACCAGATTACGCCCGTCCTCTCCTTCGAGGAAGCCGCGCAGGGCGGAGACCCGGGCAAGGAAACGCACCAGATCGTCGTCCTTGTCCTTGGCGAACACCGCGGCGATCACGTCGTGGCCGACGCCCTGCTCGCGCAGATGCACCTTGAGGCGGTCGGCGAGGAAGTCGATGAGCTCGTCGGCCACCGTCTCCGCCGGGCGCAGGTTGGGCGCCGTATAAAGCCCGTGCGCCGCGGCGAACAGCGGCTTGAGAGGCAGGCGCAGCCCGTTCTCCAGCACCAGGCGGATGATGCCGAGCGCGGCGCGGCGCAGCGCATAGGGGTCGCGCGAGCCGGTGGGCTTTTCGTCGATGGCGAAGAAGCCCGTGAGGCTGTCGATCTTGTCGGCCAGAGCCACGGCGACGGAGACCGGGGCGGAGGGGCAGGCGTCGGACGGCCCCTGCGGCGCGTAGTGTTCCGCCACCGCCGCGGCGACGGTTGCCTTCTCGCCGTCGTGCAGCGCGTAGTAGCGCCCCATCACGCCCTGCAGTTCGGGGAACTCGCCGACCATTTCGGTGGAGAGGTCGGCCTTGGCGAGGCGCGCGGCGCGCGCGGCCGCCTCCGCATCCGCGCCGATGGCGGGCGCAATGCGCGCGGCGAGCGCGGCGATGCGCTCCGCCTTGTCGAGCACCGAGCCGAGCGCGGCGTGGAAGATGCGGTCCGCCAGCGCCGGGATGCGGCTTTCCAGCGTTGCGGCGCGGTCGGAATCCCAGAAGAAGCGCGCATCCGAAAGCCGCGCCCGCAGCACCCGCTCGTTGCCCGCGGCGATGGTCGCGCCCGCATCCGCCGTCTCCATGTTGGAAACGACGAGGAAGAACGGCGCGAGCGCACCCTTGGCATCGGTGAGGGAGAAATACTTCTGGTGGGTGCGCATCGAGGTGGAAAGCACCTCGCGCGGCACCGCCATGAAGGCGTCGTCGATGCGCCCGATCAGCACGTTGGGGCATTCCACCAGGCCCGCCACCTCGGCGAGCAGCCCGGCATCCGGCAGCACCGCAAGGCCGCGCGCGGCGGCGAGCGCTTCCGCCTGCGCCGCGATGGTCTCGCGGCGGCGCGCCGGGTCGAGCATCACCTTGGCGGCTTCGAGCTTCTTCGCATAGTCGGCGAAGTCCGTCACCGTGAAGACCGCGGGCGCGAGGAAGCGGTGGCCCTTGGTGGCGTTCCCCGCGTCGCGCCCGGCGAAGGAGAGCGGCACCACTTTGCCCTCGAACAGGCAGAGGATGCCCTCCAGCGGGCGCACCCAGCGCTCGGCGCGTTCGCCCCAGCGCATCGACTTCGGCCACGGGAAGCGCGGCAGCGCCTCGGTGAGGATATCGGCCAGCACCGCAGCGGTGGGCCGCCCGGCGCGGTGGATGTCGAGGAAATAGAATTTGCCCTTGGGCGTGTCGCGCTCCGCGAGGTCGGCGAGCGTCACGCCGTTGGCCTTGAGGAAGCCTTCCAGCGCCTTTTCCGGAGCGCCGACCTTGGGGCCGCGCCGCTCCTCGGTGACGTCGGGCTGCGCCGACGGCAGACCGGTAAGGCAGAGAACGAGCCGCCGCGGCGTGGCGAAGGCCTTGGTCTCCGCGGGAGTCAGACCCTGGGCGGCAAGGCCCTCGGCGACGAGGCGGGCGAGGTCTTCCGCGGCGCGCGCCTGCATGCGCGCGGGGATTTCCTCGGAAAGCAGTTCAAGCAGGAATTCGCCGGTCATCGCGCCGCCTCCTCCGCCGGAAGATGGCCGCGCGTGCGCAGGTACGCCTCGCAGCAGGATT
>JBFWJB010000101.1:0-9314 GCA_050253435.1 Rhodospirillaceae bacterium | reverse complement strand
CCACGACACGCGCCACTGGGTGCTGTTCTCCACCCGCGGCATCACGCTCGCACGCTCCAACCAGTGGCCGCGCGCCGAGGCCGATTTCCTCGAGGCGCTGAAGCTGGAGCCCGCCCAGCCGCTGGTGCTCAACTATCTCGGCTATTCCTGGCTCGACAAGGGCATGCACCTCGACCGCGCGCAGCAGATGATCGAAAAAGCGGTGGCGCAGCGGCCGCGCGACGGCTACATCGTCGACAGCCTGGGCTGGGCGCACTACCAGCGCGGCAACTACGCCGAGGCGGTGAAGCAGCTGGAGCAGGCGGTGGTGCTGGTGGCCGACGACCCGACGATCAACGACCACCTGGGCGACGCCTACTGGCGGGTCGGGCGGCGGCTGGAGGCGCGCTATCAGTGGCAGCGCGCGCTCACCCTCGACCCCGAGGACAAGCAGGCCGAGGACCTGCGCGGCAAGCTCGCCAACGGCCTGCCGCCGCTGCTGCAACCCTGAAAGCTCCGCGATGACCTATCCTCCCCCTCCACCGCGCGCGCACTCTTCCGGCCAGGCCTTCGAAACCGAGGCCCCGGCCAAGCTTAACCTTTATCTCCACGTGCTGGCGCGGCGGCCCGACGGCTACCACGACCTCGCCAGCCTGGTCGCCTTCGCCGACCTCGCCGACACCGTGCACGCCGCCCCGGCGGCGGAGTTCTCCTTCGCCGCCGCCGGGCCGATGGCGGCGGCGCTCGGCGAGGATGAGGAGGCCAACCTCTGCGTCCGCGCCGCGCGCGGCTTGGCCGCCCTCATCGGGCGCGAGCCTGCGGTGGCGCTCACCCTGGTGAAGCGCCTGCCGGTGGCCTCCGGCATCGGCGGCGGCTCGGCGGATGCGGCGGCGACGCTGCGCGTGCTCACCCGCTTCTGGGGAGCGGAGCCGGAGGGCGTGGCCGAGCTTGCCGCCTCCCTCGGCGCCGACGTTCCGGCGTGCCTGCGGGGCGTTCCCGCCGAAATCTTTTCCACCGGGGAAGACGTGCGCCCGGTGCCCGCGCTCCCCGCCGCCGCGGTGGTGCTGGTCAATCCCGGCGTGCCGCTGCCCACCGCGCGGGTGTTCCGCGAGTGGAGCGGCCCCGGCACGCCGCCGCCGGACTGGATCGCCCCGCCGCACGCCGCGGCGCTCGCCGCGAGCCTGATGAAGCGGCGCAACGACCTCACCGAGGCGGCGCTGAAGCAGGTGCCGGAGATCGCCGAGGTGCTCGCCGCGCTGTCGGCGCGGCCCGATTGCCTGCTGGCGCGGATGTCGGGCTCCGGGGCCACCTGCTTCGGCCTGTTCGAAAACGCGGGCGTCGCCGAGGCGGCGGCGGAGGTGATGCAGGCGACGCACCCCACCTGGTGGGTGCGCGCCGCGCGTCTCCTCGAGTCGCCGCCCGCGGTGCGCCTCGCCGGGGCGGAGCCGCCCGCCGCCTGAGGGGCCTTGTCTCGCCGCGCGAAGTAGCGTACAAGAGGCTCCCTTTTTCCCCGCGTTCCGCGGGTCTGCTGGGGCGTCGCCAAGCGGTAAGGCAGCGGTTTTTGGTACCGCCATACGCAGGTTCGAATCCTGCCGCCCCAGCCAATCCTCACCCCATTTGCACCGCATTTTTCCGCCGTTCCGCCGCCGCGATCAGGGTGCCGGTGGCGGCGAGGGCGATTGCGCCGCCGCAATAGGCGTTCGCCGCGGCGATCAATCCCACCTGACGCACCAGAATGCCCGCCAGGATCGCCGGAACGCTCATCGCCAGATAGCTCTGGATGTAATAGGCGGCCATCAACCCGGCGCGTTCCTCCGGCGCGGCGAGGGGCATGATCGTGCGCAGCCCGCCGAGGAAACCGGCCCCCCAGCCGAACCCGGCGATCAGGCTTCCGCCGAGCAGCAGGGGCAGGCTCCCCAGATGCACTGCCGCGAGAATCGCGGCCGAGCCCAGGGTCAGCGTCGCCGAGCCGGAGACCAGCGCATCCGCGGCGGGTTTGCGCCGCAGCGTCAGGATACCGATGGCGCCGCTCAGGGTCAGGGCGGCGACGACGAGGCCGCCCGCGAAGGTGGACCGGATGTCGGTGGCGGCGCGCACCAGGGAGGGGACAAGGGAGAGAAAAAACCCGCCGACGCCCCAGATCGCGAGGTTGGCCGGGGTGATCGTCCACAGCGCGCGCCGGGCGCGGGGCGGCACCGCGATGCGCGGGCGCAGGGAGGCCCAGGCTCCGGGGCGGCGCGCGGCGGTTTCCGGCAGGGTCCAGATCAGCGCCGCCTGGAGGACGAACGCTGCGAGGCAGAGGGCATAGACCAGATGCAGCGGCCAGGGCGCATATGCGGCGAGGGCGGCGGTGCCGAGCGCGCCGAGCGCCATGCCGAGGGGCGGGGTGAGGGCGTTGCCGAGCGGCCCTGCCGCGGGGGCGGCATCGAGCAGCGCCGCCGCGAGCACGCTGGTCGCGGTCCCGGTGGCGAAGCCTTGCAGGATGCGCGCGGCGATCAGGGCCGGAACGCTCTCCGCAGCGAGAAACGCGCCCATCGCGGCGATCTGCAGCAGAAGCGCGGCGCAGATCGTCGGGCGGCGTCCGATGTGGTCCGAAATGCCGCCGACGGTGAGCAGGGCCGCAAGCAGGCTGAAGGCGTAGACCGCGAAGACCAGGGTCAGGACGACCGGGGAAAATCCCCAGGCTTCCTGATACAGGCGGTAGAGCGGCGTCGGCGCGCTCGACGCCGCGAGGAAGGTGGTCATCGTCGCGGCGAGCAGGAGCGGGGCGGCATAATCGGAGAGCCGCGCGGCGGGACGGGGTGTGGACATGGTGGCACCTTTGGAGTAAAAGCAAATTGTTTGCGTTTGCTGAATGTAGGGTGCCTTGTCGCTAAAAGCAAATATTTTGCTTTTAGCGCATGCGCGCGCTGCAAGGGTAATTTGTAAGGCTTTGAGATGTCGCAGAATTCAGGCGTCCGTCCGGGCGGGCGCAGCGCCCGCGTACAGGCCGCGGTCCACAAGGCGGCGGCGGAATTGTTGGACGAGCGCGGCCGTTCCGCCGTGACGGTGCCGATGATCGCCGCACGGGCGGGCGTTACTCCTTCCACGATCTACCGCCGCTGGGGAGACCTGGCGGAACTGCTGGGCGACGTCGCGCTGCGCCGGATGCGGCCGGACAGCGAGCCCGCCGATACCGGCTCGCTGCGCGGCGACCTGGAAGCCTGGCTGGAGCAGTACGTGGACGAGACCTCTTCGGCCCCGGGAAAGGCGGCGGTGCTCGACATTCTGGGGGCTGCGGAGACTGAGGGCGGCTGCCGTTGCCACGATATTCTGCTGCAGCGGCTGCAGCAGTTCTCCGCACGCGCCGAGCGGCGCGGCGAGCCGCCGCTCGATATCGGCGGTTTCATCGACCGCGTCGTCGCGCCGGTGCTCTACCGCATCCTGTTCAGCCCCGACCCGCCGGATGCCGCCTACTGCCGCGCCCTCTTGGACGCGGCGCTGCGCTGAACCGGGGCTATCCTATTCCGACGGCTTATCGAGCCTGCGCACGAGGTCGCAAACCGCGGGTAATGCGGGGTTGTGGTTGTCGTTCAGCCAGAGGGCATGAAGGTTAGCGGTGCGATTGTTGCCGAGGCTGATCGGCCGCAGCACGACGTTGTCGAAGCAGGCGTTCTTCGTGTCCTCCTGCACGATCGCGATGCCGAGCCCGGTGCTCACCATGGCCAGGACCGCCTGCGCCAGCTTCATGAACTGAATGTACCTCGGCTGAACCCCCGCGGCCTGGAACGCGTTGGCCAGCAGATCGTGAACATAGCGCGCTTCCGGCGAATACATGATGAAGGGCTCCCCGTCGATCTGCGCAAGCTGCACCCGCCGGCGGGCGGCCAGGGGGTGCGAGATCGGCAGGGCCAACGCCATGTTCGCCCGCATGACGCATACGCTTTGAAAGTTCTCCTGCCCCGACATCGGCCGGAGAATCCCGAGATCGAGGCGTCGCATGGAGAGCGCCTCCATCTGCTCGGTCGACAGCATCTCCTTGAAATTCATAACGATGTTCGGCAGCTCGTTGCGCGCCCGCGCGATCAGGCGGGGCAGGAAGCTGTATGTCGCCGCACCGATGATGCCGATATTCACTTCCCCGACATGCGCCTGCGCCGCCCGGCGGACCGCCTGTGCGGCGACCTCGCTCTGCTGGATCAGTTTCTGCGCCTCGACGAGAAAAACCTTGCCGACCGGCGTGAGCTGCACGACGCGGCTGGTCCTGGAAAACAGTTTCACGCCGAGCTCGTATTCCAACTGCTGCATCTGCCGGCTCAGCGGCGGCTGGGACATGTTCAGGCGAACGGCGGCGCGGCCGAAGTGCAGTTCGTTGGCCAAAACGATGAAGGAACGCAGCTGGCGAAGCTCTAGCATCGATACTCTCCCAGCATCAATACAATGCATAAATAATCTTAGACACGCATCAATTCCCTGTCTACCATTTTTCATCAAGAGCCAAAGGCAACGGCGCGCTTAAAAGCGCAAACCCAACCTAATTGAAAGTATTCAAACAATACCCCTGTGGGGTGTGAAGGCTTTCTATTGCCTTTGACCAGGTAATGGGCATCGAGATCAGGATCAGATATTATGGTCAGCTTTGAGGTCGGTCGTATTGCAGTCATCGGCGCTGGAAATGCAGGTCATGCATTCTCCGGACATCTCTCCATGATGGGGGAGAAGGTCAATCTCTTCGATGTGGATGCAAAAAGGATCGAGCAACTCAACGCCAAGCGCACCATCAAGATGACGGGCGTCTTGGAGGGCGAGTATGTCATCAACAAAATCACCAATGACATCGGCTGCGCGATCGAGCACGCGGAACTGATCATCGTCATTCTGCCCACCGTCTATCATGAGAACGTCGCCCGTCTCGCCGCTCCCTATTTGAAGGACGGGCAGGTGGTCATCCTCAATCCGGGCGGAACCGGCGGCGCGCTGGAGTTCATGTCGGTGATCCGGGCCGCCGGATGTCGGGCGGATGTCACGGTCGCCGAGACGAATTCGATGATCTATGCGTGCCGGGCGCCGGTGATCGGCGAAGTGCATGTCTTCGGCATGAAAAAGCTGGTGCATATTGCCGCCCTGCCGGCGAAGAATATCGGCAGGGTCATAGAGTTGACCGAGAATATATATCCGCAGTTCACGCCGGTCGATAATGTGCTCTATACGAGCCTGAACAATACCACGGCGATGGTGCACCCGGTCCCGATGATATTGAATTCGGCGCGGATCGAATCCGGAGTTCCTTTTGAGTATTACTCGGACGGTTTCACGAAATCCGTGGCCGATGTCGTGGAAAGCCTCGATGCGGAGCGCATGGCCATCGGCGACGCGTTGGGCATCAAGCTGGCCTCGATCGTGCAGTGGTACAAGTACAGATACGGCGTTGAAGGCGAATCCCTTTACGAGGCGATTCATCAGGTGGACGAATACGATGGGATTGCCGCCCCATCGAATCTGAATGTTCGGTATCTTTTCGAGGATCTCCCGACGGGCCTGGTGCCGATGGCGGAGTTCGGAAAACTGCTGGGGGTCAAAGCTCCCGTCATGAATGCGGCAATCGACTTTGGTAATGCTTTGTTACATCGGGATTTTCGAGCCGACGGCCGAACCCTGAAGAAGCTGGGGCTCGAAGGCAAGAAAATTGAAGAAATGCTTTCTTTCGTTTCCTAGGCCTTCGCTGAAGGCCGTTGATACGGCGAATATTAAGGGGAGTTGGATATGGAATCGATTGCATTCGGTAATGTGGCGTTAATATTGATCAGTACGGTGATAGTTCTAGGCCTGTCCAGTTCGTTCGCCATTTATCTTGGCCGTAAAACCAAATCCAGCGCCGATTGGGATGTGGGCGGACGGTCGCTGCCGCTTTACGTGGTGGTGGGAAGCCTGTACGCCACGGCGGTCGGCGGGGGCGTGCTGGTCGCGCACGTCGGCATCGGATACAGGGGCGGCTGGTCCATCCTCTCCTACGGTCTTCTGATCGCCATTGCGCTCACCTTCTTCTGCGTTCTGGCGCCATGGCTGAGAAAGCAGAATTTCACCACGCTGCCGGACGTTTTCGAGAAGATCTACGGCGACAACAAAGCGCTGAAGGCCGCTTTGGCGTTGGCATGCATCGTCGTGCCGTTCGGCTGGATCGCCACGCAGATCGTCGCCTTCGCCAAGATATTCGCGGCGATCACCGGAATCAGCATGGTGCCGTTGATGATCTTCATCGCCGTGGTGGGCGTTCTGTTCGTGATGCCGGCGGGTCTCACCTCCGTCGCCTGGACGGACTTCGTGTTCGGCTGCTTCATGATCGCGGTGTCGATCTTCGCGGCGGTGTTCGCGCTCGATCTGGCGGGCGGCTGGAGCGCCGTCCTGGCCAAGGTTCCCGAGCGCCTCACCGCCTTCCCGGAATCGATGGGCGCGGTGGGGGCCCTGACATTGTTCCTGTGGACCTTGTCGATCCTGCCGGGAACGATGACCAACCAGCTTTACTATCAACGCATCTTCGCCGCCAAGAACGTGGACAAGGTCCGTCTCACCCTGGTTATCGCGATCCTGGTGATGTTCTCCTCGAAGATCTGGTCGGGCTACATGGGGATCGTCATCCATGCGCTGAATCCCGGACTGGCGCCGGAAAAGGCCGCGGGCTGGTTCTTGACCCAGCTGCCCGCGGGCGTCCTGGCGCTCTATGCCGGGCTCGTGGCCGCCACCATCGTTTCGACGATCGACAGCGCCATCCAGTCCGTCGTCGTCAATCTGACCCACGACGTCTACAAGAAGCTGCTGAACCCCGAGGTTGACGACCGGAAACTGCTGCGTCTGTCGCGGATTCTCTCGGTGGTGGTCACGGCGGTCGCCGCGATCTGGGCCATCGCCTGGCCCCAGGCGCTCGGCTGGCTGATCGCCTCCTATGCGTACTCCGCGTCGATCCTGCTGTTCCCGCTGTTCCTCGGCTATCTCTTCCGCGAGTCCAATTTCCTCACCCACCAGGGCTGCATCGCCAGCATGGTGGCGGGCCTGCTGTGTTGCGGCCTGGGGCAGTGGATGGGCGGCATGGCCTTCGGCGTGAAGCTGCCCTATGTGGCCTTCGGCCTCACCGGATCCCTGATCGCCCTGCTGACGGTCAGCGCGTTGACGAGAAGCCAGTCGGTGGTGCCCGCAGGCGACGTGGGCGGCTGAGCGTGAAGGCGCGCTTGCGGGGGGCTTCGCCTCCGCAAGCGCATTCCCCCCGGATTTCAGACATCGGCCCGCATCGATGTCCCCATGAGTCTCCCCTCGGCGCGCCCATACGGCCCACGCACCCGCGTCGAGCACGGCCGGGCCTCCCCCAGCCCGGCCGTGATGGCATTTCCGTGCGCAACCCCACCCCACCCTCCCGGCCCGCTCTCTCGCCTCCGGGCGGACACGGTTTTCGCCACAGCATGAATGGAACAGCCAAAATGGCCGTCAGCTACCGCACCGAAAAAGATTTTCTGGGAGAGAAGGAGATACCGGAGGACGTCTATTACGGCATCCAGACCCAGCGCGCGAAAGAGAACTTCCACATCACCGGAATCCCGGTGTCCAGCGAGCCGCACTTCGTCGTGGCGTTCGGCTATGTGAAAAAGGCCGCCGCCATGGCCAACCGCGATCTCGGCGTGCTCGACGCGCGGATCGCGGACGCCATCGTCGCTGCCTGCGACCGGCTGATCGCAGGCGAACTGTGCGGCCAGTTCGTCACCGATTTCATCCAGGGCGGCGCCGGGACCTCGATGAACATGAACGCCAACGAGGTGATCGCGAACGTCGCGCTGGAATCGCTCGGGCACAAGAGGGGCGATTACAATGAGATCAATCCGAACGACCACGTGAACTTCGGGCAATCGACCAACGACGTCTATCCGACCGCCTTCCGCCTGGCGCTGATCCTGCGCCTCGCGGGTTATGTGGAGGCGTTGCGCGGCCTGCAGGAGGCGTTTTTCGCCAAGGCGAAGGCGTTCGAGCGCGTCCTCAAGATGGGGCGCACCCACCTGCAGGATGCGGTGCCGATGTCGCTGGGCGACGAATTCCACGGCTGGGGGACGACCATCGGCGAGGAAGTCGAGCGCATCGCCGAGGCCGCGAAATTGCTGCGCGAGGTCAACCTCGGCGCCACCGCCATCGGCACCACGGTCACCGCGGCGCCGGGCTATCCGGAACTGGCCACCAGGTATCTCTCCGAATGCACCGGGATTCCGTTCACCCTCGGCGGCGATCTCGTCGAGGCCACCTCCGATACCGGCGCCTATGTGCAGCTGTCGGGGGTGCTCAAGCGCACCTCGACCAAGCTGACGAAGATCTGCAACGACATCCGCCTGCTCGCGTCCGGGCCGCGCTGCGGCTTCAACGAGATCAATCTGCCGCAGATGCAGCCGGGCAGCTCGATCATGCCCGGCAAGGTCAACCCGGTGATCCCGGAGGCGGTCAACCAGACCGGCTTCCTGATCATCGGCCTCGACCTCACGGTGACGCTGGCCGCCTCGGCGGGCCAGCTTCAGCTCAACGTCATGGAGCCGGTGATCGGCTATGCGCTGTTCACGTCGATCTCGACGATGGAGAACGCGGTGAACAGCCTGCGCATCAACTGTGTCGAGGGCATCACCGCCAACGCCGAGCACACGCGCGACATGGTGATGAACGCGCTGGGGATCGTCACCGTGCTCAAGCCCACGCTCGGCTACAGGCAGTGCGCTGAGATCGTGCGCGAATGCTACCTCACCGGAAAGGCGCTGCACGACGTGGTGGTTGAGGAACGCAGGCTGCTGACGCAGGCGCAATGGGACGAGGTGTTTTCGTTCGACAACCTGATCCGGCCGGAATTCAAGTGACGGAGGCGGGGGTGGGGGTCAAGGTTGCGGCGATTTGCCGCGCCCGCGCCAGGCAGTCGGCCAGGGTGTCCGGCCGCTGGTGGCGGGGCATGATTTCCAGGGTGAGAATGGGGTCCGGCCGCACCGCAAGGCCGGTGAGCAGGGCGGCGAAGTCGAGGTTTCCCCAGCCCAGCGGCAGGTGCAGGTCGCCCTGGCCGAAAGAATCGTTCTCCTCGGGAATCCAGGTGAACAGCTCGGGCGGCAGGCCGAAGGAATCGTGCAGGTGGAGGTGCCCGATGTCGGGGGCCATGGCGCGGATGTCGGAGGCCAAGTCGCTGCCGCGGGTGGCCGCCGCAATCGCCGCGTGGCTGACGTCGAGGCAACAGGTGAGCGCCGGGTGGCCGATTTCCCGCACCATCGCGGCGATGCGCGCCGGGTCGTTGCCGTAGGTGAAGCGGTCGCCCACCAGCTTCGGCGTCACCGTCGGCATGTTCTCCAGCG
>JBFWJB010000100.1:0-9370 GCA_050253435.1 Rhodospirillaceae bacterium | reverse complement strand
TGGCGCGCTTCAGCGCCTCGACGATGGCGACCTTGCCGAGCATGTGGGCGGGCACCGTGGAGAGCGCGCCGTTGAAAGTGCCGATGGGCGTGCGGGCCGCGCCCGCAATGACGATCTCAGTCATGATCTTTGACTCTCCAGGAAAACACCGAATAACGCAGTAGGCTGGCAGCATAGAAATCTATGGGCCTAACATGCCACCAGCATGAAACCAGGAAGGGATGCTCCCGCCCCGCGAGGCAGGACGGGAAGGCGGCTCTCCACCCATGACGGGGTAAGCCATGGGTGGAGATCCAAGCCTTCCCTGCTCGTCCTGAGAGGCTCGGAATTATCGTATGGGCCCAGCCCGTACGACGGACGAGGCGGAAGAGGCCCCCCCCCTTCAACCGCGGACGGCTCCACATGGCCGAACCACCAACCGAGGAAACACACGAAGCGACGGGAAACGCCCGCCGAACGAACCGGCACGCGGACAGACACCGGACCACGCTGAGCCGCCACCCCATTCCCCGATGCGAAGCGCGGCGGCCCCGGCACAACGCACGACTTCCGCATATCGAAAAAACACGACTCATCGCCCTACCCGACCAGAACCACAATTACTGCATTAATCTTTCTCTCATGCAGAGGCTTTTATATCGGCCCACATATAACTAAAGAAATTCTTTTTGAGAATTTCGATAATACTTACGTGGCATAAGCAGACGCGCCGGGCTCCACCCGAACCCTCCTCTCCGAAGAAACGGCACAGGCGGCATCGGGAAGACATCCATGCCGCCTGCAGAAGCGTTGATGGTCGATGAGCCGTTCCATTGCCGAACCCGGCAGCCGCGTGGACATCCGTCCTTGGTAAAACGGTGGTTCCGCAGAACCGTACACGCGGCCGACCGGGTTCGACGGGCCTTAGCCTTACTTGATCTCGTTTTCCTCCTGGCCGCCGTTGACCCTCGGGCGGATGACCTTGCCCTTCTTCTCGGCCGCCTTGACGAGTTCGGCTTCTTCCTTCGCCCAATCCCAGAAGCTGACCTCGTGAGGCGAGTGCTCGGTGGCGGTCACGTACATCTCGGTGGCGAAGCTGTTGCGAAGTTCCTTCGCGATGTCTTCCTTCCAGGCCATCCGGAGCTGCTGAGTGGTGATGCGGCGGGTGACGCGGCTGCCGGTCCGCATGATCAGCTCGGCGATCTCCCAGGCCCGGTCGTAGCACGATTCCGTGTCGGGGCAGATTTCGTTGACCATGCCGAGGCTGAGGGCCTTCCGGGCGGTGATGATCTCGCCGGTGAGCTCCGCATAGGCGTACCGCTTCCGCCCCATGAGTTCCCGCCAGGCGATCCCGATGCCGTCGCCGGGGACCATGTTGACCCGGAAGTGCATCTCCGTGGTCCACGCATCCTCGGTGCAGAGGGTGATATCGTTGAAAAGGACGAGGTCCGTATGGAATGCGGCACCATTCCACACGCCGATGGTGGGAACTTCGACGTCGAAGATCTGGCCTTCGATATCGTTGGTTCCGTCATAATACTGATACTCGTACATCTTCCAGGCTTCCTCCGGAGCGGAGGCGAACTCGGTGGCGGGGTGCCACTCCCCCTTGCTGTCGAGCCGGCCGATGCCCTTCATGAAGTCCTTGCCGGTTCCGCCGAGAATGATGATCTCGTTATCCGGATCCCGGCCGGCCCAGTCGAAGAAGTAGTGCAGGCCCTGGTGCGCGGGGGCCCCCCACTGCAGACTGTCGCCGTTGGTATGCAGTCGGGCTTCGAGGATGCCGTTCTTGCGCTTCATGGTGAAGCAGTGCTTGAGCCTCTCCGAATATTCCTCAAAAGGCATGTGGGGAATTGTTCCCAATTCCTTATGCGACATTTCCTTACGCTTCCCGTAATCGGACTCATAATTGGCCCTAATCACCGTGTTCACTCCTTTTATTGGAAGTTAACCGCACTCACTCAACCTGAATATTGCGTGCACCAGGCCTGAGCTTATGTGTTTTGCTTAACATCCACAGAGCTTCCACGGAAATTCTTCTTTATTATTCTGCTATGTGTTTTCGCCATAACTGCGCGGCGCCCAAGCCTCATCGTCCGCCGCCGGAATCGCCGGCCCGGCGGCGGTCCGCCTTTCCGTCCCCGCGCTAGGAAGCCCGAACGGCGGCGAGGAAGTCCTCCACCGTCGAGCGCAGGGTTCCGGCCTCCTCCGACAGAGAGCGCGACGCCGCCAGGACCTGATGCGAGGCGGTTTCGGTCCCCCCGACTCCCTGGCTGACGCTGGCGATATTCTCCGAAATCTCCCGGGTCGAGACCGCCGTCTCCTGTATGTTCCGGGAAATCTCCGCTGACGCCGAGGACTGCTCCTCCACCGCCGCGGCGATCGTCGCCAGGATCTGGTCGATCTCGCCGATCTGGGAGGATATCGCCTCGATCGCCGCCACCGCCTCCTGCGTCGCGTTCTGTACCGCCCCGATCTGCATGGAGATCTCCTCCGTCGCCCTGGAGGTCTGGGTCGCCAGGGACTTCACCTCGTTCGCCACCACCGAGAAGCCCTTTCCCGCCTCGCCCGCCCGCGCCGCCTCGATCGTGGCGTTCAGCGCCAGAAGGTTGGTCTGCGACGCGATGTCGTTGATCAGGCTCACCACCGTTCCGATCTTCTCCGACGTTTCGGCCAGGCCCTTAACCACCGCATCGGTGCGCTCCGCCTCTTCCGTCGCCTGCCCGCTCACCGTCTTGGCGTGCTCCAACTGGCGGCCGATCTCTCCCACCGACGCGGAAAGCTCCTCCACCGCGCTCGACACCGTCTGCACGTTGGCCGACGCCTGTTCGCTCGACGCCGCCACGGCGTTGGACTGCCGCATGTTCTCTTCCGCGCGGGCGGACAGCGTCTGCGCCGTCCCCTGCATGTCCCCGCAGGCCCCGGTCACGACGCCCAGAACCTTCGACACCCCGGCATCGAACTCTCCCGTCAGCGCTTCGATCGCAGCCGCGCGCTTCACCTGTACCGCACGCGCCGCTTCCTGCTCCGCCGCAAGGGTGTCGGCGCGGATCATGTTGTCCTTGAACACCGACACCGCAGACGCCATTGCCCCGATCTCGTCTCCACGGCCAAGACCGGCCGGAACGGTATCGAACCTGCCTTCGGACAGATGGACCATCGTCTGCGACAGCTCGCCCAGCATCCGCGTAACCATGCGGACCACGCACAGGCTGAGGAACACCGCGGCGACGATGACGGCCAGCGTGGCGCCGCAATAGGCGAGCAGGGAGAAATACGCCTCCTCGACGAGCCGCCTTATCTCCGTCGTCATCGCCTTCCGGTAGTCCCGGATGGCCTCCAGAAAGACCTCGTCCCGCTGCTCCAACAGGTGCATCCAGTCCCCGGTCATGGAAGCGTCCGGAAGGGTCCGCCCTTCGGCGAGGCCGCGCAGGGCCTCGCGTATCGGCTCCAGGGCGGCGCTCTCGGAACCGCCGATGCGGGAGCGGAGACGCGCGGCGGCGGCGGCCGGGGCCGCCGCGACGACCACGGGCGCGAACACCTCCTGCAGGCGGATTCCGTTGAAATAGATTTCCGCATCCCGGGCGGGAAGCTGCCGCACCATGAGCGCCTGAACCCCGGCCCCGTTTTCGTGCTTCGCGCCCTCGGCGAACTGGAGCAGCGCATGGAAGCCGTCGATCAGCCGCGCGACCTCGGTATGCCCGGCGAGAAGACCGACCCGCTTGACCAGGTCGAACGCCCGCGGCGATGTCGGCTGGAGATAGCCGAGGACATCCGGAGCCGAAACCTTGCGCGCGTCGACGGCGGCGCGCAGCGGGCCCATCTCGGTGAATCTCTTGATGATGAAGTCGATATCGCTGCGAGCCGTCTCATCCCCGATCCCGGCGGCCGCAGCCGCCGCGCGGAACGCCGCCAGGGCCTGATCGTGCGTCGCGCGTGCCGCGACCAGTTCCTGGCGAAGCTTCGGGTCTCCCGTCACCGAAAAACGGATAGACCGCGTTCCCTCCGCGGGGGACGTCTCCAGGGTCAGGTGCGCCGCGGCGAAGATCAGGGTTTCGAGGCTTTCGACACGCGACAGGCGCCCGTAACGTTCGAAGCTCTGCTTCGACAGCACCGCCCCCAGCACCAGCAACCCGACAAGACATGGAACAAGAGACAAGAAGAGCATCTTCTTTAAATCCAGGCGCTCCATTCCGACTCCCTTCGATATCGAAAACACCCTCACCCTCCCACGAAATACGTAAATCTCATCGGAGATGAAAAAGCCGGACCGTTCGTTTCGCGGAGGCTCTCTTCAGACCCCCGCCGCCGCCCATCCGCCGGGCGGAGCCGGGCGGTCTGGGCGGGGCCGGGCACCGCGAGGGAAAGCCCCCCTCACGCCGGTTGGGAGGATGCCGCTTCCTTGGAGGAGACGCCCCCGGCCTGCTGATCGACGGGAGTGACGTCGGTCATCCAGAACAGAGCCACGTTGATCAGTGCCACGCCGACCAGCAGGGCGTAGGCGCCGGTATATCCGCCCAGGTATTTCAGCCCGAATGCCAGAACGGCGTACGCACAGCACCGCACCACACCCTGAATCGGCGCAATGATGCCGAACGCCTTGACGAACGACCCGCGCGGAAACTTCTCGGCGACGATGGAGGTGGTCAGATTCGTGGCCCCGCCGAAGCTGAGGCCGATCATCCCCAGGGAGGCCCACAAGGTGAACTGGTTGAACTCGAACATGTTCAGCACCACCGCGACCAGCCACCACAGGCCGTAGACGATGAGGCCCAGCTTGGAGCCCAGCTTCTGACCGAGCCAGCCCCAGCAGTACGCCCCGGGAACGCCGATGAAGGCGGCAATCGCAAGATAGAGGATCGCGGTGTTGAGCTCGTAGCCCATGGCCATCAGCCGCGGCACGAGTTGGCTGAGCACGCCCACCAGGACGACGTAGATGCCGCCGGATGCCAGACCGATAAGCCAGACATCCCTCATCCCCAGAATCTGTTTCGTGCTCAAGGGGCAGACATAGGCTTCCTGCGCCTCGCGGCTGGCGACGATTTCCTCGGCGGTCATCGGCAGGTTGTCCGGCGCGCAGCCGAATTCCTCGGGCGTATCCCTGGCAAAGACGGCGACCACCAGAACCAGCACGAACATCGCAGCCGAAACGCCCCAGAAACCGTTCTGCACGCCGAAGGTGGCGAACAGCCAAGCCAAGCCAGGCACGAACAGCGCGGTGGACATCGTCTGCCCCATCGTCACCCAGCCCAGGGCGAGATTCTTTTTTCGCGGGAACCAGTTGGCGATCAGGGCGAGGCCGCCGACGTAGCCATAGCCGGTGCCGAAGAAGTTCACGCCGGCGAACAGCACGACGAAGCCGAGGACCGACCCCCACGTCCCCAGCAGACCAA
This sequence comes from Rhodospirillaceae bacterium, assembly GCA_050253435.1. Lineage (GTDB taxonomy): Bacteria > Pseudomonadota > Alphaproteobacteria > Rhodospirillales > Rhodospirillaceae > Oleispirillum. The sequence goes on along the minus strand of JBFWJB010000100.1, from coordinate 3,998 downwards.
AGCAGATGCCGCAGACCACTAGGCTCAGCAGAATGGTGTTCTTGGCGCCCGTCTTCTCGCACAGCTTGGCACATGCGAATGCCGAAATGACGGAAGCCCACGAGGCGGGCGTGGCCCAGAACAACAGCGTGTTGCTGTCGATGCTGAAGTGCCCCGACAAGGTCGGCACCATGATGTTCAGGCCATGAACTTGAACGCCTGCCGCGATCCAGATCAATAAGCCTTCGATAAATACTATCGACCACCCTCTTACACCGAAATTGCTTCTGGTATCCGGTCGAATATCGGAAGTTCCTTCCTGCCCCGCTCCTGCGAGTACACTTTCCTTATCACTCATGATGATGTCTCACTTTCTGAGGTAACACCAATTCCTGTCGCTTCAACTCACGAAAACGTGCCTTAATATTTTACGAATCACTCTACGGTAGTCGCGTCCATGCGCCAGATCAGGACGAGCGCGATCAGGTTGATGACGATGAAGATCGCGTAGGCTCCGGCATAGCCGCCCAGATGGGTGAGACCGAACGCCAGGATGGCGAATGCGCAGCACCGCACGATGGACTGGATGGGATTGATCACGCCCCAGGCCCTGACGAAGGCCCCGCGGCCGAATTTTGTCGCCACGATGGAGGTGGCCAGATTGCCGGTGCCGCCGATTCCGAAACCGATCATGAACACGGAGAGCCAGAGAATGACCGGGTTCAGATCGAAAAGGCTCAGCACGAGCACGCTGAGGAACCAGAGGGAAAAGGCGATGGAGGCGTATTTCGTGCCGACCTTCTGGTCGAGCCAGCCCCAGGCATAGGAGCCGAAAACGCCGACCAGCGCGGCGATGGTCAGGCAGAAGATGGCGTCGTTCGTGGCATAGCCGAAGCCCACCAGACGCGGCACGAGCTGGCTAACCAGGCCCACGGTGGTCATGTAGAGCGCGCCGTAGGCCAACCCGATGAACCACACGTCCTTCATCCCCAGGAGCTGCCGGGTGGTGAGGGAGCAGACGTAGGCCTCCTGCTCGCGTGCGCAGGCGGCTATCTCCCCTGCGGTCATCGGCAGGTTGTCCGGGGCGCAGCCCATTTCCTCGGGGGTGTTCCGCGCGAACAACCCGATCAGGCAGATCAGCACCACCATGCACGCCGGTATGCCCCAGAAGGCATGGCGGATGTCGAAGGTCGCCAGCAGCCAAGCCATGAACGGCACGAACAGCGCGGTGGAGAAGTTCTGCCCCATGGTCGACCAGCCCAGGGCCAGCCCCTTCTTGCGCGGGAACCAGTCGGCGACCAGGGCATTGCCGCCGATATGGGCATATCCAGTGGCACAGAAGCACACGCCGGAGAACAGGACGACGAACCCGGTCACCGTGCCCCACGTCCCCAGCAGGCCATAGCACAGGGCACCGATGGCCAGGGCGAGGATGATCGCGAATTTCGGCCCCTTCTTTTCGCACATCCAGGCGAAGATCGGGGCGGCGGGGATGGATATCCACGACGCGGGAGTCGCCCAGGCCAGTAAGGTATTGTAATCGAGATTGAAACTGGATGAGATGGAACTAAGAATAACGTTCAGGCCGTCCACCGTAGAGCCTGTATTTATCCAAAACAGCAGACCGGAGAAGATGATTATTCTCCATCCCCTGGCACCAAAATTACTTTTGGTGTCTAGGGAATTTATTTTAATAGCGCATGTTCCTCCAACCTTATCGTGCCCGCACACGGATTCATGCGTGCCCATGGTTTTTGCCCCCTGTCAGGAGTTTGGGAATGGATTACTTGGACATTTCCCTTTCACATGCGCCGGCTCGCGCCCTCCCTTATTTTTTACGGCGCGCCCCTCCCCGTCCCGATTCAGCGGTCGATGCGGGGCGATCGGCTCGATACGAAAGGGAAATGCTCTACGGCGAATACTCCTTTATTCCTCCATTACGGCCAGATTGCCGGAGATGACGAGCCGGGGCTCGACCTGTTTCTGAATGTCCTCCGGCGTGAGACCGGCCAGAATCTCCTTCAATTCCAACCCCTGCGGCGTCACGTCGATGACGCACTGCTCGGTCACGATGTGATGGACGCAGCCTTTGCCGGTGAGCGGGAAGCTGCATTCCTTGAGAATCTTAGGCTCACCGTTTTTCGCGCACAGTTCCATGGTCACGATGACGCGGCGGGCGCCGTTGACGAGGTCCATGGCGCCGCCCATGCCGACCATCTTGCCCGGCCGGGCCCAGTTGGCGAGATCGCCGCTTTCGGACACCTGCAACCCTCCCAGCACCGTGGCCGCGAGCTTGCCCGAGCGCACGATGCAAAAGGATTCGGCGCTGTCGAAGACGCTCGCCCCGGAGTTCGGCACGAACCTCTGGCCGCTGGCGTTGGAGAAGCTCTCCACCTCCTGCAGTCCGGAGGCCAGCGGGCCGACGCCGATCAGGCCGTTCTCCGTGTGGAACAGCACGCCGGAGGGCGCGTAGTTGGCGCACAGGCTGGGAATGCCGATCCCGAGGTTGACGACGTCCCCCTCCCGGAAGTAGGCGGCGACCCGTTTGGCGATCCTGTTGCGTATGTCCATTCGAGTCTCTCCTACTTCGCCAAAATCATGTCCACGTAGACACCCGGCGTAACGATCCGATCGAGACCGATCTCGTCCACCTCCATGTGCATGTCCGCATCGACCATGGTCAGGTTCGCCGCCTTGGCCACCAGCGGATTGAAATTCCGTGAGGTCCCCCAGTATGCCAGGTTGCCCAACGGATCGGCCATGCGTGCCCGCACCAGCGCGATATCGGCGCGGAGCGCGGTTTCGAGCAGAAAGGCCTCGCCGCCGACATCGACGATCTGCTTGCCCTTCTCCGCCACCGTGCCCATGCCCGTCCTGGTCAGCACGCCGCCCAGCCCCGCGCCGCCGCAACGGATGCGTTCGGCGAGGCTGCCTTGCGGCACGAGTTCGAGTTCGATCTCACCCTTTTCCACCAGCGCCACCGTGTCGGTGTTCATGCCGATGTGAGAGGCGATGAGCTTGTCCACGAGACCCCGGCGGACCAGCCGCCCGATGGTCAGGTCGGCATCGCCGGAATCGTTGGAGATCAGCGTGAAGTGGCGGGCTCCACTGTCGATGACGCACTGGATCAGATCGTTGGGAACGCCGCCGTTGGCGAACCCACCGCACATCAGCGTCTGCCCGTCCTTGAACTGGGCGATGATTTCTTCTCGCGAACGGAATTTACCGGTCATGGTCAACCTCTCGTCAAAAGCACGGCCACGCCCTGCCCGCCGCCGACGCAGAAGGTGATGACGGCTTTGTCCAGGTTCGCGCGTTTCATCTCGTAGACCGTCTTCGCGGTCAGAATGGCGCCGGTGCCCGCCAGGGGATGCCCGATGGCGATCGCCCCGCCGTTGGGATTGACCTTGTCGATGTCCATGCCGATGTCGCGGATGCAGGCGATGGACTGGGAGGCGAAGGCCTCGTTGAGCTCCCACAGATCGACGTCCTTCACGCGGCAGCCGGTCTGCCGCAGCAGCTTGGCGGTGGCCGCGACGGGGCCGACGCCCATGATCTTGGGATCGACACCCGCAGCCGCGTAGCCGCGAAACACCGCCATGACCTCCAGGCCGGCCTTCTCGGCGAGGGCGCGCTCCATGATGACCATGGCGCCCGCGCCGTCGCTCATCGGCGAGCTGTTCCCGGCCGTCACGATGCCGTCGGGAAGAAAGGCGGGACGCAGCTTGGACAGCGTCTCCACGCTGCAATCGGGACGCACGGATTCATCGCGCGTCACGACGTTCACGCCCTTCCTGCCCTTGACCTCGACGGGGACGATCTGGGCGTCGAAAATTCCCGCATCCCAGGCCTTGGCCGCCAGCCTGTGGCTGCGCTCGGAGAACAGGTCGAGCTCTTCGCGGCCGATGCCGTACTTCCTGGCGACGTTCTCGGCGGTGATGCCCTTGCTCACGTGCCAGACGCTGTCCGGCGCCGTGTGTATGTCCACGAACTTCGGCGGCTGCACCGAATAGGCGGTT
>JBFWJB010000099.1:0-9382 GCA_050253435.1 Rhodospirillaceae bacterium | reverse complement strand
AAGTCCGCCTGGGCGATGGTGCCGGGCCGCGGCCACAGGCGGCGCAGGGTCGCCGCGTCCTCCGCCGCGGCGGCGAGCGCGGCGCGCGGATTGCCGTCGCCGCGCACCGCGGAGCGCAGCGCCAGCGCGGTGTCCCATTCGAAGCGCGTCAGCATGCCGACGACGTAGAGCGCCCCCGCCGCCTCGCCGCCGGGGGCGAGGCCTTGCGCCAGGGCGCGCCAGATGTCGTAGCGCGCCAGGGGCTCCTGCAGCCACAGGTCCGCCTCGCGCGGGTCGCCGGGCAGGGGGTCCTTCTCCCCCAGGCGGCTCAACTGCGTCAGCCGCGCCTGCATGAAGCGCCAGCGCGCATCCACCGTCTTGACGTAAATGCCGAGCGCCGCGTCCAGCGCCTTGACCGCGCCGCAGGCGGTTTGGTCGGCCTCGCCGCCGAGGCGGTCGGCGCGGCTTTCCAGCCGGGTCTTGAGTTCGGCGAGGCCGTCCTGAGCGCGGACGAGTTGTTCCCGCCGCGTAGCGTTGCCGCGCGCCTGCGCCATCTGGCCGACCATGTGGCTGGCCGATATCTCGATACGGTAGAGCCCGGTGGCGAGCGCCATGCGGTCGCGCAACAGGGTGCGGCAGGCCGCATCCGCCGCGGCGGCGGGGCCGGGCAGGGCCGCGGCAAGCAGCAGCGGCAGCGCCAGACGGGCGAAAACGGCGGCGGCGAAACGCATCGGCAGGCTCCTTTCCGGCTTTCGGGCAGCCTCGTCCGCCTGCGGCGTCCTGTCAACAGGCGCGGCGGAACGGTTTACGCAATACGTATAACTAATTGATTTAAATAGATAATTATTGACACGGCGGCGGCTTTGCAGGATACTGCGCGCATCTTCCGGCGTGCGGCCTATCGCGTGAGCCCGACCCGCCGCCCGGTTTTTCTTCGGCTCCGCCGCGCATGCGGCATCCGCGCTTCGCGCCGTCCGGCATATCACTGGCACAGACCCGGACGTATCGGCCTTCACCGCCCCGCAGGTTTTGCGGGGCCTCCGAGGGCGATGCGTCGGTTCGCGCGCGCCCCTCGGGTTTCCGAGGGCTTTTTCATGAGCGTTTCGATTACCCAGGCCTTCATCAAGCAGTACGAGGCCGACGTCCATGTCGCTTACCAGCGTATGGGCGCGAAGCTGCGCAACGCGGTGCGGGTGAAGACCAGCACCACCGGCGCGACCACGGTGTTCCAGAAGGTCGGCACCGGCGTCGCCGCCACCAAGACCCGCCACGGCATGGTGCCGGTGATGAACCTGGAGCACACCCAGGTGGAATGCACCCTGGCCGACTATTACGCCGGCGACTGGGTGGACAAGCTGGACGAGGTCAAGACCAACATCGACGAGCGCAAGACCCTGATCGACGCGGGCGCCTATGCGTTCGGCCGCAAGACCGACGAGATGATCCTCGCCGCCGCGGGCGGCGCCACCCTCGGCGTCGGCGACTACACCACCGGTCTGACCAAGAACCTGCTGCTCTCCGCCTTCGAGAGTCTCAACGCCTCCGACGTGCCCGACGACGGCCAGCGTTTCGGCGTCGTCGGCCCGCACCAGTGGAACGAGCTGCTCAACATCGACGAGTTCGCCAGTTCCGACTTCGCCGCCGACGCCTTCCCGTGGCTCAAGGGCACCGAAAGCCGCAAGTGGCTGGGCATCGTCTGGATGATGCACACCGGCCTGCCGCTCGCAGACGGCAGCCGCGACTGCTTCCTCTGGCACAAGACCGCGATCGGCCACGCCATCGGCGCCGAAGTGACCTCCGACATTACCTGGCACGGCGACCGCGCCGCCTTCTTCGTCAACAACATGATGAGCCAGGGCGCGGTGCTCATCGACGGCGCGGGGGTGATCAAGATCAAGGTGGACGACACCGCCGAGATCGCCTGACCCCGCAACCGAGAAGGAACCTCATCATGGCTTTCGATCCCAACAAGCTGGAACTCCTCGCAGGCGGCGGCGCGGTGCTGTCGCTGTGGGGCTACGCCTCCGCTGCCGACGCTGCGGCGGAGATCGACGCGGCGGGCTACTTCGACGATGCCGCGGGCGTGCTCAAGGTCGGCGACTGGATCCTCGTCAACGCCGCCGACGGGCGCGGCATCGCGGCAGTCGCCTCCAATGCGGGCGGTTCGGTGGATACCGCCGACATCCTTGCCGTCGGCGCCGCCGACAACCGCTGATCCATCGGTGCGGCGGAACGGGAGGCTCCCGTTCCGCCGGGATCCCGCAACGGAGGAACCGAGATGGCCTTGACCGGAGTTCAGATGTGCGCCCGTGCGCTCATCGCCATCGGCTGCGAGCCGATCACCAGTTTCGACGACGGCACCGCCGAGGCGGAGGTGGCGGGTCTGCTCTACGGCGGAGTGCGCGATGCGGTGCTTTCCGCCTATCCGTGGAGCTTCGCCACTGCGCAGCGCGCCCTGGCCGAGGTGGCGGCCGCGCCGGTCGCCGATTTCGCCCATGCCTACCAACTGCCAGACGACTTTCTGCGTGCGCTGTCGCTGGGGACGGCAGGCTCCGCCTCCGGCCGCGGCGCGGCCTACCGCATTCACGAGCGGCGCATCCACACCGATGCCGCGGGCGTGGTGCTGACTTACATTTTCCGCCCCGACAGCCGCACTTTTCCGCCGTTTTTCGACCAGGCGCTGATCGTCCGGCTCGCTGCCGAGTTCTGCCTGCCGCTCACCGAAAACACCGCGCGCAGCGAACTGCAGGCGAAGCTGGCACAGGCGGAATTCGACCGCGCCAAGTCGATCGACGCACAGCAGCAGACGCCCAACCGCTTCGAGGATTTCACGCTTTTGGAGGTGCGGCGATGACGGCGCGCGGCCTTTCGGTGCAAACCAACTTTTCCGCCGGGATGCTCGATCCGCATCTTGCGGCGCGGGTGGATGTCTCCGCCTATGCCCAGGGCGGGGCTGACCTCACCAACGTGCTCGGCCTGCCGCACGGCGGCGTCGCCCTGCGCGGCGGGCTCGCCCGCTTCGCCGAAGTGGCGGAAGGCGGCGCGGCGGCGCGCCTCTTGAAGTTCGAGTTCTCCACCGAGCAGGTCTACCTGATGGTGGTGCGCCCGCTCGCCATCGACGTCTACCTGCCGGACGGCGCGCTGTGCGCCACGGTGACGACCGCCTATACGGAGGCGGAGGTCGCCGCACTCGCCTGGGTGCAGAGCCTGGATACCCTGATTCTGGTGCATCCGGATCATGCGCCCGCAAAGCTGATGCGCGAGGGCGCGCACACCGTGTGGACGCTTTCCGGCCTCACGCTGACCAACATTCCGCAGCACGATTTCGGCGGCGGCGACGAGGATGTGTGGTCCGCCGCGCGCGGCTGGCCGCGCTCCGTCTTCCTGCACCAGGGGCGGCTCTATTTCGGCGGCTCGAAGTCGCGGCCGCAGACGGTCTGGGGCAGCACCGCCAATGCCTTCTTCGACTTCGCCACCTCCGACGACGCGTTGGACGACGAGGCGGTGGAGCTGACCTTCGACAACGACCGCGTCTGCGCGGTGCAGCAGCTCTACGCGCTCAACGACTTCTTCGCCTTCACCAGCGGCGGCCTGTTCGCGCGCACCGAGGGCGACGTGATTACGCCGCAGAGCTTCTTCATGCGCCGGTCCTCCGAAGTGCCCGCCTCGGCGGTGCGTCCGGCGGAGCTGGACGGCTCGGTGATGTTCGTCAAGAACCCGGAGAGCGGTCATTCCTCGGTCTACGAGATCGTCTTCGACTACGACTCCCAGAGCTACCGCGCCGAGGACGTGGCGTTGCTTTCCGGCCACCTGATGCGCGGCCCCGCCGATATGGCGGCGCGGCTGGGCAACGAGAGCGACAGCGCCAACCACCTTTATGTGGTCAACGGCGGCGACGGCAGCGTGGCGGTGCTCAACAGCCGCAAGACTCAGAAGATGACCGGCTGGACCCTGCTTGTCACTGCGGGCGCGGTGCTGCGCGTCGCGGTGGCGGGGGGCGTGCCGTATTTCCTGGTGCGGCGCGAGATCGCGGGTGCGGTGCGCTATTTCATCGAGGCGCTGGACGCCGCGCGGCGGCTCGATTGCAGCGTGCTGCTCACCGCCGAAACTCCCACCGAAAGCTGGGGCGGCCTTTCCGCGCTGGAGGGCGCGGCGGTGGACCTGATCGGCGACGGCGCGCCGCTCGGCAGCGCGGTGGTGCAGGGCGGCGCGGTCGCCGCGCCCTATCCGGTCTCGGCCCTGGAGGTTGGGTTCGCTTTCGACTGGGCGGTGGAGACGATGCCGGTGACCACCGGCGAGGCGGCGGGCGGCGGGCGGCACCGCATCACCCAGGCGGCGATCCGCCTCTACCGCTCCGCCGGGCTCACCGTCAACGGACGCCGCCTCAGCGACCGCCGCATCGGCGAAACGCGTTTGGATGCCGCGCCCGAGCCGGTGAGCGGCGTGCGCATCGTGCGCCTGCTCGGCTGGCGCGGCGGGCGTGCGGGAGGCGGCGGCGCGACGGTGCGCATCACCGGCACCTCGCGCCTGCCCGCGGCGGTGCTCTCGGTGTGCTCGGAAGTCGCGCAGTAATTCGAGGAAAGGAGAACGACGATGGGAATGATTCCGCTGTTGGCGGGCGGTGCGGTGGGCGCCTCGGGAAGCGCCCTGCTCGGCTCCGGCAAGCAGGCCGGCGTGGCCGCACAGCAGCTCTCGCTGCAGAAGTCCCGCGATGCGCTGGCGCTGGCGGAGCAGGAGCGCGCCCGCGAGAAAGAACTGGAAAACACCCTGTCGCGGCAGAACGCCTGGTTTGCCGCCTCGGGCACTGACACCTCTTCCGGCTCGGCGCTTTCCGTCGCCAATGCGGCGGTCTCCGACGCGGAGCACGACCTGGCGATGATCGCCTCCGGCGCAGCGCTGACCGATCAGACCCGTTCCCTGCAGGGGAGCGCGATGGGCGAGACCAGCACCACCGGCATCCTGCAGCAGTCGTTGCTGAAGTACGGGGTGGGGCAGGCGCAGTCGATGGTGACCGGTGGTCTGGGCCAGTTCGGCGCGCTCCTCGGCTGGAAGTGAGGGAGGCTGGGATGACCGTGACGAAGGATTTCGAGCGCGCCTTCGCGGCGCTGCCGCGCCTGCTGCCGGAAGCGGCGGAAGCGCCGCGGCGCACCCTGGTGGCGGAGGCGGCGATCCGTCTCGACGAGGCGGCGGAGACGGTGCGCGGCGTGATCGCCGATGCGGAGGCGCGGCATGCGGGCGATCCCGCGGCGGCGGGCGATGCGGCGATGCGGGGCTACCGGCAGTTGGCGAAGTTCTGGCCGCCGGAGCGCAAGCGCGTCCTCGACGCCTATTTCCAGGACCTGCTGGCGCGCACGCGGCGGCAGGCGGAGGCGGCGCTGGAGGATGCGGCGGCGCGCGCGCGGCCCCGCCGTCTTCTGGCGCGTCTCGCCTCCGCTGCGGCGGAGACCCTGGCCGCAGCGCGCCGCGGCGATGCCGCGGGCGTGGCTGCGGCGTTGCGGCGGGTGCTGCTGCTGCGCGACCTCGCCGGACGTCTGGGGATTCTGGACGCAGCGGGCGCCGCGGCCCTGAGCGCCGGGTTCGCCGCCGATCTGGCGGAAGCGCAGGTGCGCGGCGAGATCCGCCGCCTTGCCGCCGCCGACCCGCTTGCCGCCCTGGCGCGCGCCCTGGCGTTTGCGCCGGAATTGCCGGAAGCGGAGGCCGGGTTCCTGCGCTGCGCCGCCCTGGCGGAGGCGGAGGACGCCCTGCGCGCCGCCGAACGCGAGGACCTTGCCGAAGAGAGCGCGGCGGCGGTGTCGCGGTGCGCCGCGCGCGGCGGCGAGGCGATGCGTCTGCTTGCCGCTTATGCGGCGGGCGGCGCGGTTCCGGCGGGGGAGGCGCTGCCGGAATTGGCGGCAGCCCTGGCGGCGGCGGCGGCGCGCCGCGGCGCTGCGGGGGACGATGCGGATGCGCTGTGCGACCTGTGGGACGGGGTGCATCGCGCCGACCCGTTGGCGGCGGCGGCGGCGGTGGCGGCGGAGGCTGCGGCAGGGCGCATCGGCTGGACCGCGGCGTGCCGCCTGCTGGCGGAAGCGGGGGCGGGAAGCCTGCAGCCGGTGGCGGCGCGGGCCGCGGCTTGGGCGGAGTGCCTGGGCGCGGCGGCGGAGACGGATTTCGTCCTGCCGCCCTGCCTGGCGCAAGCGGCAGCGGTGGACGAGGCGATGCTGCAAGCCTGGAAGAATAAAGACAGGGAACGCCCTGAAAATAGCCGGATGCAGGAAGCGGAATAAGCCGGATAGAAGTGGAGTCCGTCCAGGCCTGCATACACGCAAAGATAAAATCAAGACTATATTTATCAATTATTAAATGAAAAATTGGCGATTTTTCCAGAGTTACAACTTCGGATGTACATAGACTTGCGAAAATAGGTTGTATGTAGGCCGAATAGCACGTAATGCTAGATAAAACTTCCGGACAACACGCTAAAAGCGAGCGATCGAGCCGGGGGCAGGGAAAGAGGTGAGGATGATGGTGGTCAGTGAGGATCGGCGTCTGTGGCGCGATTGCGGCCTCGACGGCGTGCGCGGCGTCGAGGATCTGGACGAAGCGGTGGAGGCGGCGCTCGGCGGTTGCGCCGCGGCTGCGGCGGAAGCGCCGGAGCGTCTGGCCGCGCTGTTCGGCCTCGACGCAACGGCGCTTGAACGGCGCGCCGGGGTTCCGGTCGCGCCCGAGGTGGCGGCAGCGCGCCATGGTCTGATCGTGGCGGCGCTGGCGCAGTGCCGCGCCGCGGCGGAAGCGCCGCAGGAGGGCGCGGGCCTGCGTCATGCCCTGGCGGTGTGCGCCGCATTGCAGCACGAGACCCTGGGCGAAACGCAGGCGAGCGAAGCGGCGCTGGCGCGCCGTGAGGCGGCGGAACCCGCGCTGGAGCTGCTGGCGCGCGCGGTGCGCCGGGCGACGCCGCGCGGTGCGCGCTTCGCCCTGGCGGCGGTGCGGGCCCTGGCCGCGGCGGCGGATGCGGCGGACCTGGAACTGCGACTTGCCTGTGTGGACCTGCCCCTGCCGGATGCCCTGCCGCTGCCGGTCGCCGATGCGGCGGATGCGGCGGCGTTTACCGCGCGCACGGTGCTGGCGGCGTTCACCGATATCCTGGCGCTGGCGGACCGCGGCGGAGACGCCGCGCCTGCCGATGCGGCGGAAGGCGGCTGCGTTCTCGCCGCGGCGTACGCCCTGGCGGCGCGCGGGGCCTCTCCGCTCGCCACGGCGGCGGCGCAGCGCCTCGCGGCGCAGGGCGGGTCCGCCGGGTTGCACGAGGGGATTTTTGCCGGGGCCGCCGATGCGGCGGGACGGGCCGCCTGGCGCGCCCTCGCGGCAAGGCCGGAATTCCGCGTCGCCGCGCCCCTGGTGCTCGCCCCGGCGCATCTCGCCTGGCGCATCGGCGGCGCGCCGGAAACCGGGCGTCTCGCCATGCCGGTGCGATCCGCCCTGCGGCGCGGCGGCGTTGCGCGCGCGGCGGCGGTGCGCGACCTGCGCGCCGCCTCGGCGGTGCTGGCGGTGCTCGGCTGCCTTGCCGATGCGGGGCTGATTACCGGGCGCCTGCCCGAGGACCCCGTGGCGCGCGCCGCCTTCGCCGCCGACGGCCGTAGCGCCGACAGCATCGGGCGCGGCGCGGCCGCGCGGCGCTTCGACCGCGGCAATGCTCTCGGCGCGCTGCTCGGCCTCGCCGCCGACACTGCGACCCTGCTTGCCTATCGCCGCGGCGTTGCGCCCGTGGTTTCCGGCGCGGTGCCGCTGGACTGGCTGCTGGCGCCGCCCGCCGACGATGCGCCGCTCGACCTGGCGGTGGCGGCGGCGGTCTGCGCCCTGCCTCTGCTCGACCGGCGGGCGGTGCGCGGGCTCGGCCCTCTGGTGCGCGCCCTGGTTCTGCCGCAGGGGGAGGCGGCGTTGCCCGAGGCATTGCCGGGGCCGTGCGCCGCGCCCTTGCCGGAGGCGTGGAACCGCCTGTTCGGCCGCCTGTGGGCGGAGACCGCCGGGCTCTCCGCCGCGGCGGGATCGCGCGTCAACCTGTGGGGCGAGCCGGTGGGCCGGCCGGACGGCGGCGTCTCCGCCTGGGCAAGCCCGGCGCACGATGCGGCGGGCGGTCTTTCCGCCTGCGGACGCCTGCTCCGCGACCTCGGGCAGCCGGTGGAGATGCCGACGCGCGGCGCCACCCAGGGGGAGGCGGCTTACCGGCGCTACGCCGCAGTGGCGGGCGCGGCCTTCCGCACCGAAGTGGAGGCCATCCTCGCCGGCGGGCACGCCCTTTCCCCGGCGTTCGCGACGGGCGGCGACCCCGATCTGCAACGCCTGGTTCTGCGCCGTCTTGCGGCGCAGGCGGCCGACGCGGCGCACCGCGCGCTGCCTCCGGCGGCGGTGGAAGGGCTGCTGCGCCTGGCTTGATCCCGTTTTCATCAGAAAGGCGCTCCGGCGCCGCACGAGGACCGTACGACATGACCGAACACATCACCATCGGCGACATCCGCCCGCGCATCCAGTACACCGCCGACGGCGCGGTGGACACGTTCACCTATCCGTTCCCGATTTTCGAGGATACGGACCTTCTGGTCTATCTGGACGACGCCGCGCAGACCGCGGGCTACACGGTCTCCGGCGCCGGGGGCAGCGCGGGCGGCTCTGCGGCCTTCGCCGCCGCGCCCGCCGCCGGAACCGTCGTCACCCTGGCGCGCAGCGTGCCCGAGGAGCGCATCACCGACTTCCAGGAGGGCGGAGCCTTCCGCGCCGCGGTGATCAACGAGGAGCTGGACCGCATCGTCTGCATGGTGCAGCAACTGCGCGAGGACATCTCCAGGTCCGTGGTGCGCCCCGTCACCTCCACCTCCGCCGCCTCGCTGGCGCTGCCGGACCCGGCGGCGGGCCGGGCGCTCAAATGGAACGCGGCGGGCGACGCCTTGGCGAATTCCGTCTACGACCCGGATGCGGCGCAGGCCGAGGCATCCGCCGCCCGCGATGCGGCGCTGGCCGCACGCTCCGCCGCCGAGGCGGCGCGGGATACGGCGTCCGCCAGCGCCGCCTCGGCGGCGGCAGTAGCGACGGGGCAGGTTTCCTCCCTGCTTGCCAGATACGTCGCCGACGCGATGGATGCGGCGGTGCTGGCGGAGGAAGCGCGCGACACCGCGCTCGATGCCTTCGACAGCTTCGACGACCGCTATCTCGGCGCCAAGGATGCGGATCCGTCGGCGGACAACGACGGCAACGCGCTGATCGCGGGAGCGCTCTGCTTCAATTCCACCGAGGGGACGATGCGGCTGTGGACCGGCAGCACCTGGGTCAACGCCTATGTGCAGGGCGGCGACTTCATCGAGAAAGACCGCGCCTGGCCGATCGGCCCGATCTACGTCAACGCCGCCAATGCGACCAGTCCGGCGGGGCG
>JBFWJB010000098.1:0-9385 GCA_050253435.1 Rhodospirillaceae bacterium | reverse complement strand
AAGGCGCGCTCGTAGGCCGCGTTCATCGCGGCGAAATCGTCGATGTCGGTCAGGTAGACCGAACACGAAACCACATCCTCCGCCCCCAGTCCCGCCTCCTTCAGCACCGCGAACAGGTTGCGGAAACATTGCGCCGTTTGCGCGCCAACGTCGCCGTCCAGCAGCTTGCCGGTGGCGGGGTCGAGCGGCGTCTGCCCCGAGAGATGGATGAAACCGTTGGCCTCGACCGCGTGGGAATAGGGACCGACGGCGGCGGCGCCGTTGGCGTTGTAGGCTTTGCGGGGCATCGTGGGGATCCTTGCCTGGAGGTGATGAGGTAACGGAAGAGAGTACTGCAAAAAACCGTCCGGACCGCAGCCATTCCTTCTCACACCCGCCAGCTTCTTGCCGACTCACAATTTAAAGGCGACTCCACCCCTGAGTTTCCGCGAGAGAGGATGCATAAGCCCTGTAAGGCGATACCCGCATAGAACGCATGCCGTCGATTCTTGTCTTCCCTCTTCCGCGCGAACGGCCGCTATCCCTATGAAAAGACTCAAATAATATAAAAATATAGATGAATTTATATTAAGACGTTTCTTATATATGCTGCTATCTATCTGAAAAGACTCAAAATATAGTTCGCGACAGTGTAGCATGCCGCCAAGTTGGAAGGCTGCGCAGACCTCCGCCATATCTCACCCCCCCGAAATCGCTGCTGCCCGTTCACGGCAGAGACGAGAAGGAGATGTACTGTGCGTTCCATAGACAACATCAAAATCAACGGCAAGATCGGCATCGTCATCGGCGTGCTCGCCCTGGCCTCCGCACTCATCAGCGGCGTCGGGTATTACGGCCTGCAGGAAATGGAGAGTATCACGCAGCAGGTCGGCACCTATGGCGACATGAGCCGCTATGGCGCCCGCCTGAATGCGCAGTTGGAAGCGATCAGCCGGTCCACCTACCGCTTCGCCGCCAATCCCGCCGATCTGGAAGATGCGGTGCAGAAGCTGACCAACGATGCGCGTCAGTTCGAGGAACGCAGCGCCAAAATGCTGCCCCTGGTCTCCACCGAACAGAAAGCGGAGATCGAGGCGATCCGGCGGGACTTTACGGCCTACCTCGACAGCGTGAACGCAGCGGTCGCCGTCGCCCGCAAACAGCAAAACCTGCAGATCGGCGCGGCGCAACAGGCGATCTACGCGGCGGTCCGGGAATCCCGCACCATCGCCCGGCCATTGGAGGAAAAGGTCAACGCCCTGGTGGCCCGCCTGAACCGGCAGAGCGACGATATCTCCCTAGAGGCGAGCCGCAAAGCCGACAACCTGTCTCTGGCGATGGCCGTGGCCGCGGCGGCGGGCATCGCGCTCGGCATCGGCATCGGGTTGGCGATCTCCAAAAAGAGCCTGGTCAACCCGATCCACGCGGTGATCGAGGCGCTGAAGGCGCTCACCGCCGGGCGCCTCGACGCCCCCATCGGCGGCACCGAACGCAAGGACGAGATCGGCGAGATCGCGCGCGCCGCCCTGGTCTTCCGCGACAACGCCCGCGAGGCCGAGGCCCTGCGCGCCGCGCAGGAGGAAGAGCGCAAAAAGCGCGAGGCCCGCGCAGCAGCGGTGCTGGACCTCACCCGGGAGTTCGACAAGACGATCTCCGGCGTGCTCGACGTCGTCGCCAGCGCCGCCACGGAAATGGAGGTCACCGCGCAGTCGATGTCCGCCAATGCGGAACAGACCAGCCGCCAGGCCATCACCGTCTCCGCGGCGACGGAGCAGGCCTCCAACAGCGTGCAGACGGTGGCCACCGCGGCGGAGGAGCTTTCCGCCTCGATCGAGGAGATCGGCCGCCAGGTGGAACACTGCAACCAGGCCTCCGAAGCCGCGACCGAGGAGGCCCAGCGCACCGACTTCATGGTCAAGAGCCTGGCCGACAGCGCCGCCAAGATCGGCACCGTGATCGAGCTGATCAACGGCATCGCGGCGCAAACCAACCTGTTGGCGCTCAACGCCACGATCGAGGCGGCGCGCGCGGGCGACGCGGGCAAGGGCTTCGCCGTGGTGGCGAACGAGGTGAAGACCCTGGCCAACCAGACGGCGCGGGCGACGGAGGAAATCTCCGCCCAGATCGGCACCGTCCAGGGCGAGACCGAGAAGGCGGTCGAAGCGATCGGCGCCATCGCCGGCCGCATCGACGACGTGCGCCAGATCACCACCACCATCTCCTCCGCGGTGCAGGAGCAGGCCGCCGCCACTGCCGAGATCGCCCGCAACGTGCAGCAGGCGGCGAGCGGCACCACGGAAATCTCCGCCAACATCTCCGGCGTCACCCAGGCCGCGACGGAGACCGGGGCGGCCTCGGGCCAGGTGCTCGCCTCGGCGCAGGCGCTGTCGCGCGAATCCATCACCCTCAAGACCGTGGTCGACACGTTCCTCGAAAACGTCCGAGCCGCATGAACCGGGCCCGGGGGCGGCATCGCCGCCCCCGGCGCGCCGGCGGAGAAGACGGCGAGGCGCGCCGCGGCTGCGGCCATTTCCCCTGCGGCTGACCCCGGCCCCACATGCGAATTATCAATTTTTACGCGACTCCAACGCCGGTTTTCCTGGGCAGACGCCGCCACAAAGGATTCCGCCTCTCGCGTAAAGGACACATTTCCCCACATTTCCGTGTCCGAAATGCATGCATGGATACCCTCTATCCCTCTGAAAAGACTCAAGAAAGTAATCTGAGAATATAGCCGAAAATCATATTAGGGAAACACTCATATTCCCTCTATACAACTGAAAAGACTCAAAATACAGACAATGTTCATGTAGCATTTAGCCCTATCAGAAGGCTGCGCAGACCTTCCTTCCGCTCACCACAGGGAACGCACACTGCCTCATTACGGCCGTGGCGAAAGAGGGGATTTGTTATGCGCTCCATAGACAATCTCAAGATCAACGGAAAAATCGGTATCGTCATCGGCGTTCTGGCCCTCGCCTCCGTATTCATCAGCGGCGTCGGCTACTATGGCCTGCACGCCATAGATGCGATGGCCGAGCGGGTCCGCGCCTACGGCGACCTCAGCCGCAACGGCGTGCGGCTGGGCGCCAAAATGGAATCGATCGGCCGCTCGACCTACCGCTTCGCCGCCGACCCCGCCGACCTGGAAGACGCGGCAAAGGCCCTCAGCCGCGACACCCGCGAATTCGAGGAGCGCAGCACCCGCCTGCTCTCCCTCGCGCCGGACGCGGACAAACCCGAGATCGAGGCGATCCGCCGCGACTTCCAGGCCTATCTCGCCAGCGTGAACGCCGCGGTGGCGGTCGCCCGCCAACAGCAAAACCTGCAGATCAGCGCGGCGCAGCAGGCGATCTACGCGGCGGTCCTGCAGTCCCGGAAGATCGCCCTGCCGCTCGAGAAGGAGATCGACGCCCTCGTCGCCCGCCTCAACCATGAAAACGACGCCGTCGGCAAGGCGGCGGACGCCGAGGCCGAAAGCCTGTCGCTGTTGATGATCGTGGCCGCGGTGGCGGGCATCGCGCTCGGCATCGTCATCGGCCTGGCGATCTCCAAAAAGAGTCTGGTCAACCCGATCCACGCGGTGATCGAGGCCTTGAAGGCGCTCACCGCCGGACGCCTGGACGCCCCCATCGGCGGCACCGAGCGCAAGGACGAGATCGGCGAGATCGCGCGCGCCGCCCTGGTCTTCCGCGATCACGCCCGCGAAGCCGAGGCCCTGCGCGCCGCACAGGAGGAAGAGCGCAAAAAACGGGAGGCCCGCGCCATTGCGATCATGGAGATGACGCAGAAGTTCGACGAAAAGGTCTCCGGCGTGCTCGAAGTGGTCACCAGCGCGGTGACGGAAATGGAGGTGACCGCACAATCGATGTCGGCCAATGCGGAGCAGACCAGCCGCCAGGCCACCACCGTCGCCGCGGCGACGGAGCAGGCCTCCAACAGCGTGCAGACGGTGGCCTCCGCGGCGGAGGAGCTCTCCGCCTCGATCGAGGAGATCGGCCGCCAGGTGGAGCACTGCAACACCGCATCGCAAGCCGCGACGGAGGAGGCCCACCACACCGACGAGGTGGTCAAGGGCCTGGCCGAAAGCGCCTCCCGCATCGGCGAGGTGATCGGCCTGATCACCGACATCGCCAACCAGACCAACCTGTTGGCGCTCAACGCCACGATCGAGGCGGCGCGCGCGGGCGACGCGGGCAAGGGCTTCGCCGTGGTGGCGAACGAAGTGAAGAACCTCGCCAACCAGACCGCCAAGGCCACCGAGGACATCACCGCGCAGATCGGCACGGTGCAGTCCGAAACCGAAAAGGCGGTCTCCGCGATCGACACCATCACCAGCCGCATCGACAACGTGCGGCAGATCACCACCACCATCTCCTCCGCGGTGCAGGAGCAGGCCGCCGCCACCTCCGAAATCGCCCGCAACGTGCAGCAGGCGGCGTGCGGCACCACGGAGATTTCCGCCAACATCGCCGGCGTCACCCAGGCCGCGACGGAAACCGGGGCCGCTTCGGGTCAGGTTCTCGCCTCGGCGCAATCCCTCTCCCGCGAGTCCGTGGCTCTCAAGGAGGTGGTCGACGAGTTCCTGCACAACGTCCGCGCCGCATGACCCGTGCCCGGGGGCGGTCCCGCCGCCCCCGGCGCCGTCCCCCCCGCCCTGGCCGGACCAGTTTGAATTTCCACAAAAATACACGCACGCGGCTTTGCACCGTGGAATGAATCAAGCTAATCTCTCGCAATCGCAAGACGGGCGGTAGACGGAGAGGCTTATCATGCTCGGCAATTTCGGCAACCGGCGGCACTTCAACGACCTCAACGAGCAGGAGATTCTCGCGCTGGCGATCTCCTCCGAGGAGGACGATTCCCGCATCTACCAGACCTATGCCGCGCAGGTGCGCAACGAGTTTCCCGCCACCGCCGACATGCTCACCGCCATGGCGGCGGAGGAAATGCGCCACCACAACCGCCTGATCGATCTGCACAAGCAGCGCTTCGGCGAGACCATCCCGCTGATCCGCCGCGAGCACGTGGCCGGGTTCTACGCCCGCACCCCCACCTGGCTCGTCGGCAACCTCGGCATCGCGCGCATCCGCTCAGAAATCCTCGGCATGGAGGAATCGGCGCACGCCTATTACGTCAAGGCGGCGCAGCGCGTCACCGACGCCGACACCCGGCGCCTCCTCACCGAACTCGCTTCCGCCGAGGCCGGGCACATGAAGCTCTCCTCCACCCTGGAGGAGAAATACCTGCCGGAGGAGGTGCGCTCCGAGGAGGACGCGCTGGCCCACCGCCAGTTCGTGCTCACCTGGGTGCAGCCGGGCCTCGCCGGGCTGATGGACGGCTCGGTCTCCACCCTCGCGCCGATCTTCGCCACCGCGTTCGCCACCCAGGACACCTGGACCACCTTCCTCGTCGGCCTCGCCGCCTCGATCGGCGCGGGCATCTCCATGGGCTTCACCGAGACCGCCTCCGACGACGGCACCATCTCCGGCCGCGGTTCGCCGATCAAGCGCGGCATCGCGGCGGGGGTGATGACCACCTTGGGCGGCCTCGGCCATGCGCTGCCCTACGTCATCCCCCACTTCTGGACCGCCACCGCCATCGCCTTCACCCTGGTGTTCTGCGAGCTGTGGGCGATCGCGTGGATTCAGAAGCGCTACATGGACACGCCGTTCCTCCGCGCCGCCCTGCAGGTGGTGCTCGGCGGCTCCCTGGTGTTCGCCGCGGGCGTCCTCATCGGCAGCGCGTGACGCGCACCACAGACGCATACGCCGCGGCGTGGTAACATGCCCGCAATGATTTCACGCGCCGCCCCCGGGGAACGGCGCGGGTGAGAGGGGGTATCCGCGCATGCCGTTCCGTCTCCGTTTCGGCCCGCTCGCAGCCATGATGGCCGCGCCCGCTCTGCTGGCGACCATCGCCGCCTCCTACGTCGCGTTCTGGTTCTACGGCGCGAGCCACCTCAAGGAGCGCATCGCGATGTGGGCGGAGGCGCGCCGCGCCGAGGGGGTCTCCGTCGCCTACGTGTTGGACGGCACCTCGGGTTTTCCCCTCAGCCTCTCCGCCGAGATCAAGGCGGTCTCGGTGGAAAGCGGCAAAGGCGGCGACGCCGTCTCCTTCTCCGCGCCGCGGCTCGCCGTCGAGGGCGGCATCTTCTCGCCGCGCCATCTCGCCTTCACCCTGCCCAACGGCGGCCAGGTCGCAATGACGCAGAACGGCCGCGCCACCCGCCTCGCCAAGACCGGCGGCGACGCCCGCCTCGACATCACCTTCGACGCCGCGGGAGGCGTGCGCGAGGCGGTGCTGACCGCGCAGAACCTCGCGGTTTCCGGCGACTGGCGCGGCGCGGCGCTCGCCTCGCCGCTCACCGTCGGCGAGGCCAAGGCGGCGCTCGTCCTCAACCCCATCCTTCCCGCCGCCGCTGCGGCCGACGCCGCCGCGCCGCCGCCGCCCACCGCGCGCCTCGACCTTTCGGTGCGCAACCTGCGCTGGCCCGACGGCGCGATCCGCTCCCTCGGCCCCGATCTCGCCGGGTTCGACTTCGCGGCCAGACTCACCGGCCCGATGCCCGGAGGCGAGGCGCAGGACGCGCTGACCGCCTGGCGCGACGCCGGGGGCCGCGTCGAGGTGGAGCGCATCGCCCTGAAGTGGGGGCAGGCCTCGTTCGCCGGATACGGCGCGCTGGTTCTCGACGACGCGCTGCAGCCCGCCGTCTCCCTCGTCGCGCGGGTGCAGAGCTTCGTCCCCCTGGTCGACGTGCTGGACGAGGCGGGGCTGATCCGCCAAAGCGACGCCACCCTCGCCCGCCTGGTGATCGGCCGCCAGATGCCGCAGACCGGCGCGGGCAACCTCTCGCTTTCCCTGCGCGACGGCATCGTCTATGCCGGGCCGCTGGCGCTGGTGCGTGTGCCGCCGATCGCCTGGGCCAAGGAAATGCCCAAGGACGAGAAAGCCAAGCGCCGCCTCACCCCGAGCGGCCAGCAGGTGATGCAGCCCGGCATCGACATCGGCAAGGACGGCGTGGTGCGGCAGAAGTAGCGGAAACCCCGAGCCGGAGCGTCGCCTGGTCCGTTTATGGCGGAACCGCATCACCATAAGAGGAAAAAAGAATTTCCGCATGGGGAGCCCGGTTGGCGATGATCCGGCGTCACGCTTGAATCGGAGGGAAAAGCCATGGGCCGGTTGGCAGGAAAGATCGCCGTCGTCACGGGGGCCAGTTCGGGAATCGGAGAGACCACCTCCAAGGTCTTCGCCAGGGAAGGCGCGACCGTGGTGCTCGTCGCCCGCCGCGAGGAACGGTTGCGGAAGGTCAAGTCCGAAATCGAGGCCGAGGGCGGCAAGGCCGACTACGTCGTCGCCGACCTCTCCGGGCAGGCGGGCTGCGAGAAGGCGATCGACCATGCCATCGAACGGTTCGGCCGCATCGACGTCCTCGTCAACAACGCGGGCATCCCCGACAGGCACATGCCGACGACGCGGACCGGCAACGAACTGTGGGACCAGGTCATCGGCGTCGATCTGACCGGCGTGTTCTACATGTGCCGCGCCGCGCTGAAGCACATGGAAGCGCGTTCCTGCGGCAGCATCGTCAACATCTCGTCGATCGGCGCGCGCGGCTTGGCCGGCGCGGCCTATTCGTCGGCCAAGGCCGGCGTCATCTCGCTGACCCGCAACATCGCCATCCAGTTCGCCGGCAAGGGAATCCGCTGCAACGCGACGCTGCCGGGGCCGACCCCGACCGAACTCAACACGCCGGAGGCCCTCGCGGCCTTCGATCCGGAGATGCCCGGCATCACCGCCCGTCACTTCGACCTGAGCGTGCCGGAGGCCGACACCGGGGATCAGGCCAACGCCATCCTCTTCTTCGCCGGCGACGAATCGAAGGCGGTGACCGGCCAGTGCCTGACGGTAGACAACGGCGCCACCCTGTAATCCCGCGAAGTTCGGGTTCTACGCCTGTTTGGCGTCGATGACGCCGCGGCGGACCGCCCGCCGCCTCACCCCGAGCGGCCAGCAGGTGATGCAGCCCGGCATCGACATCGGCAAGGACGGCGTGGTGCGGCAGAAGTAGGGCTTCAGCGCATCAGGTGGTGCAGCACGATGCCCGCGGCGGTGGCGACGTTGAGGGAATCGAACCCCGCCGCCATCGGAATGCGCAGACGCACAGTGCGCGCCAGCACCGCTTCGGAAAGCCCCGGGCCCTCCGCGCCGAACACCGCGGCGGCCCGCGCGCCGCGCGCATAATCCGCCAGCGCCGTCTCGCCCCGCGGGCTGAGGCCGAGAAGATCGAACCCCGCCGCGGCGAGGGCTTCGAGGATGTCGGCGATGCGTCCGCCGCGCGCCGTGGGCACGGTCAGCGCCGCGCCCACGGAAACCCGGATCGCCTTGCGGTAGAGCGGATCGCAGCAGTCGGAATCCAGCACCGCCAGGTCCACGCCGAACGCCGCGGCGTTGCGGAACAGGCCGCCGATGTTGTCGTGGTTGGCGATCGCCGAGAACACCGCCACCGTCGCCCGCGCGGGCAGCGCCGCCAGCGCCGCATCGAGGCCGGGCTCCGGCGCGCGCACGCCGAGGCCGAGAATGCCGCGGTGGATGGAAAACCCGGCGACGGCGTCCATCACCGCCTGCGCCGCGGCATAGACCGGCACCTCTTCCGGCAGCTTCTCCAGCAGCGGCATCAGGCCGGGAATGCGCTTCTCGGCGATCAGCAACGAGCGCAGGCGGTGCGGCGAGCGGCCTTCCGCCAGGGTTTTCAGCACCACCTCGCCTTCCGCCACGAACATTCCGGCGCGGCCGACGAGGTCGCGCTCGCGCACGTCGCGGAAGCCCTCGATGCGGGGGTCGGCAGGGTCGGAGACGGAAACGATCTGAGGCATCGCCGCGAAAAACCGGCGTCCGGGCAACCCCGGACGCCGATCCCCTTACGCCTGCTTGGCGTCGATGATGCCGCGGCGGATCGCCCGGGTGCGCGTGAAGTGGCGCTCCAGGGTGTCGCCCTCGCCGCGGCGGATGGCGCGTTGCAGCGCGGTGAGGTCTTCGGTGAAGCGCTGCAGCACGTCGAGCACCGCGTCGCGGTTGTTGAGGAAGACGTCGCGCCACATCACCGGGTCGGAGGAGGCGATGCGGGTGAAGTCGCGGAAGCCGGAGGCGGAATACTTGATCACCTCCTGCTTGATGTCGGTGCCGAGGTCCACCGCGGTGCCGACGATGGTGTAGGCGATGAGGTGCGGCAGGTGCGAGGTGATCGCCAGGACCTGGTCGTGATGCTCCGGGTCCATGGTGTCGACGTTGCTGCCCGCGGCCCGCCACATCGCGGCCACCGCCTCCACCGCCTCGCGCGGGGTTTCCGGCAGCGGCGTGAGCACGCACCAGCGCCCCTCGAACAACTCGGCGAAGCCCGCCTCGG
>JBFWJB010000097.1:0-9429 GCA_050253435.1 Rhodospirillaceae bacterium | reverse complement strand
AAGACAACGTGGTGCGGCCGCAGCGCCGTTTCCGCCTGTTCGGCGCCGCCGGCCACGACCGCGCCGTCGAGACGCCTCTCTTCGGCACGCCGAGCCTTGCGCCGCGCGACGAGGGGGAAAAGCGCCTCGCCGCCGAGCCCGCCGACCGCCCGGACCTCACCGGCGCGCTCGACCCGCAGATCGACAACATTCCGGCGTTCCTGCGCCGTCAGGCCAACTGAACCGCCGGGGGTGTCCCCACAACCATGGGGACACCCCTTCGCGGCACAACATATTGTGCCAATAGCCTACATAAACCGCTACATACCGTATATCACGGAGCGGCGCAGTCCCTTGCGCGGCTGTCGACAGGCCCCCATATCTCGATGATTCCTCAGGGTTTTTTCGGCGTTTCAGGTGTAACAATCGGTAACAATCATTGATTTGAGGCGGTGACGGACCGCTGGTACAACCCTCATGGTTCCAAGTGAAGGTGCGAACGGCCCCGCGCCCGAAAAACGGAACCCTCGCGGCCACGCTGAACGGCGCTTTTGTAGCTTTTGCGCCGGTGACCGCCCGGATGGGCCGGTTGTCTCTTGATCGGAAAGTCCGCGCACCATGTTCGATGCTACCCACGCCACCGAGGCACTTCCCGCAGACGCCGCAACGGCCCGCGAAGTGACCTTCAAGCAGAAGACCCTGAAGTCGGCGATCGGCTGTTCCGGGGTCGGCCTGCATTCCGGCAAGAAGATTTCGATGACGCTGAAGCCCGCGCCGATCGGCAACGGCATCGTGTTTCATCGCATCGACGCGGCTCCCGGTCAGAACCCCGATATTCCCGCGCGCTACGATGCGGTGGTGGACACCCGCCTGTGCACCTGCGTCGGCAACGACGCCGGGCTTTCGGTCGGCACCATCGAGCACCTGATGTCGGCGCTGGCGGGCATGGGGATCGACAACCTGATCGTCGACATCGACGGCCCCGAGGTTCCGGTGATGGACGGCTCGGCCGCGCCCTTCGTCTTCCTCGTCGAGTGCGCCGGCATTGCCGAGCAGGCCGCGCCGCGCCGCGCGATCAAGGTGCTGGAGCCGGTTTCGGTCACCGAAGGCGGCATCCTCGCCCGCCTCGACCCGGCGGACTCGGACTTCTCGGTGTCCTTCGAAATCGCGTTTTCCAACCCGCTGATCGGCCGCCAGACCCTGGATATGACCTTCCCGGTCACCGACGCCGCGGCCAGCCCCTACCGCACCGAGGTTTCCTCCGCGCGCACCTTCGGCTTCCTCGAGGATGTGGAGCGCCTCAACAAGATGGGCCTGGCGCTCGGCGGCTCGCTCGACAACGCGGTGGTGATCTCCGGCAACAAGGTGCTGAACGAGGAAGGCCTGCGCTTCGACGACGAGTGCGTGCGCCACAAGGCGCTGGATGCGGTGGGCGACCTCTACCTCGCCGGCGCGCCGATCATCGGCCGTTTCTCCGGCAGCAAGTCCGGCCACGCGCACTCCAACCAGCTGCTGCGCGCCCTCTTCGCCAATCCCTCGGCGTGGACCTTCGTCGAGATCGACGACTACGCCCGCGCGCAGCGGCCCGACTGGCAGCCGGCGGCGGTTTCCGCCTGATCTCCGAATGCGATTTTTGCCCGACGCTGCGGGAGGCTGACAAAGCCTCCCGCTTTGTTTTATAGTCGCCTCCTCGTTTCTCGCCGCGTGCCGCCAAAGGATATCTCCATCGTGATTCCGCCCGCCCGTTCCCCCCGCTCCCGCGCCGCATGGCTGATTGCACCGTTCGCCCTCGCCGTGGCTCTGGGGCTTGCCGGGTGCGCCGGCGACAAGAAGCAGGAAGACTACGTCGAAAAGCCGATCGCCACGCTCTACGACGACGCGATGGCGAAGATGGCGACCCAGGAATACAAGCTCGCGGCCAAGGCCTTCGAGGAGGTGGAGCGGCAGCACCCCTATTCCACCTGGGCGGTGAAGGCGCAGCTGATGGCCGCCTACGCCTATTACCAGGGCGCGAAGTTCGACGACGCCATCGTCGCCGCCGACCGCTTCATCGAGCTCTACCCCGCCAATTCCGACGTGCCCTATGCCTATTACCTGCGGTCGCTCTGCTACTACGAGCAGATCAGCGACGTCGCCCGCGACCAGAAGATGACGCTGCTCGCCCGCGACTCCCTGCAGGAGGTGATCAAGCGCTTCCCCGACAGCGAGTACGCCCGCGACGCGCGGCTCAAGCTCGACCTCACCACCGACCATCTGGCGGGCAAGGAGATGGAAATCGGGCGCTACTATCTGAAGCGCGGCGACTGGCTCTCGGCGATCAACCGCTTCCAGACGGTGGCGGAAAAGTTCCAGACCACCAGCCACACGCCGGAGGCGCTCTACCGCCTGGTCGAGGCCTACACCACGCTCGGCCTCACCGACCAGGCGGAAAAGGCGGGCGCGGTGCTGGGCTACAACTACCCGGGTTCCGACTGGTACGTCATGGCCTTCCGCCTGCTCAAGCCGGGCGCGCCCGCGCCGAAGCCGAAGCCGGAACCGGAGACCGGGCCGTGGGTGGAGCATCTCTGGCCGTTCTCGCCGAGCGGCCGTGCGCCCGCGCCGCCCGCGACGAAGCCGGTGGATGACTCCGGTTCGTCCTGGACCGATTATCTCTGGCCGTTCTGAACCGAGAGGGGGCATCCGCCGCCGCCATGCTGGTTTCCCTGTCGATCCGCGACGTGGTGTTGATCGAACGCCTGGATCTGCATTTCGAGGCGGGGCTTTCCGTGCTCACCGGCGAAACCGGGGCGGGCAAGTCGATCCTTCTCGATGCGCTGGGCCTGGCGCTCGGCGCGCGCGGCGACGCCGGGATGATCCGCGCAGGCGCGGAGCGCCTTGCCGTTTCCGCCGCCTTCGCGCCGCCCGCGGCGCACCCCGCCTGGGCGATGCTCGCCGAGCAGGGCCTGGATGCGCCCACGAACGAGCCCCTGGTGCTGCGCCGCGCGCTCTCCCGCGACGGCCGCGGCAAGGCCTTCATCAACGACCAGCCGGTGGGGGTGGCGCTGCTGCGCGGCCTCGGCGACCTGCTGGTGGAGGTGCACGGCCAGTTCGAGACCCAGGGCCTGTTGAACCCCGCCACCCACCGCGCCCTCTTGGACGCCTTCGGCGTTTCCCCCGATCTGCTCGCCTCCGCCGCCGCGGCGCACGCCGCCTGGGGCGAGACGAAGCGGGCGAAGGCGGAGGCTTCGGGCCGCCTTGCCAAAGCCAAGGCGGAGGAGGAATTCCTGCGCCACGCCTGCGACGAAATGGCGGCTCTGGCCCCGGTGCCCGGCGAGGAGGAAGCCCTGGCGGAGCGCCGCCGCGTGCTGCAGCACGGCGGCAAGCTGATCGAAGCGATCGAGGCGGCGCAGGCGGAGCTTTCCCGCGCCGAAACGCCGCTCTCCGCCGCCGCCCGCGCGCTGGAACGCGCCCGCGACGTGGCGGGGGAGGCGATGTTCGCCGCGGTGCTGGAAGGCATCGAGCGCGCCCGCATCGAAGCCGACGAGGCCCTGGCGCAGCTTGCGCCGCTGGCCGCGGACATCGACCTCGACCCGGCGCAGGCCGACGCCATCGAGGAGCGCCTGTTCGCCCTGCGCGCACTGGCGCGCAAGCACGGCGTGGCGGTGGACGCCCTGCCCGCGCTCGCCGCGGAGATGGCGGCGCGGCTGCAGACCCTCGACGACGGGGCTTCGGTGCTGGCCAAGCTCGCCCGCGCCGAAGCGCAGGCGCACCAGGCCTATGCGGAGGCGGCGCGGGCGCTGTCCCAGGCCCGCATTGCGGCGGCCAAGGCGCTGGACGCGCAGGTCGCCGCCGAACTGCCTCCCTTGAAGCTGGACAAGGCGCGCTTCGTCACCGAGGTCGCCGCCGACGCCGCCAACGCCGCGGCGCACGGCATCGACGCGGTGCGCTTCCTGATTTCCACCAACCCCGGCACGCCGCCGGGGCCGCTGGCCAAAATCGCCTCCGGCGGCGAGCTCGCGCGCTTCATGCTGGCGCTCAAGGTGGTGCTGGCCCATGCCGACCCGGTGCCGACCCTGGTCTTCGACGAGGTGGACGCGGGCATCGGCGGCGCCACCGCCGCCGCGGTGGGCGAGCGTCTGGCGCGGCTGGCGCGCGAGGCGCAGGTTCTGGTGGTCACCCACTCGCCGCAGGTGGCGGCGCAGGGCGCACAGCATCTCAAGGTGAAAAAGGACGGCGCGGACGCGGTGGCGACCACGGTGGAGCCGCTTTCCGACGCTGCGCGCCTGGAAGAGATCGCCCGCATGCTCGCGGGCGCGACCTTGACCGAGGAGGCGCGGCAGGCGGCCGCCGCCCTGTTGCACGGAAGCCGTTCATGAACATGCAAACCCCGGTGGAGGCCCTCTCCCCGCTCGAAGCGGCGGCGGAGCTCGCCCGCCTCGCCAAGCTGATCGCCGCGGCGGACGCCGCCTACTACCAGAAGGACGCCCCGGACCTCACCGATGCGGACTACGACGCGCTGCGGCGGCGCAATGCGGAAATCGAAGCGCGCTTCCCCGAACTCGCGCGCGCCGACAGCCCGAGCCGCCGCGTCGGCGCGGCCCCGGCGGAGGGCTTCCGCAAGGTGCGCCACGCGGTACCGATGCTGTCGCTGGACAACGCGTTTTCCGCCGAAGACATGGCGGAGTTCGTCGGCTCGGTCCGGCGCTTCCTCAAGCTTTCCGAAAGCGAGGCGGTGGACCTCATCGCCGAGCCGAAGATCGACGGGCTCTCCTTCTCCGCCCGTTACGAGAACCGCCGCCTGGTGCGCGGGGTGACGCGCGGCGACGGCGCGGAGGGCGAGGACATCACCGCCAACCTGATGACCATTGCCGACCTGCCGCACGCGCTGCCCGCCTCCGCCCCCGCGGTGTTCGAAGTGCGCGGCGAGGTGTTCATGAGCAAGGCGGGCTTCGCCGCGCTCAACCGCCGCCAGGCAGAGGCGGGAGAAAAAACCTTCGCCAACCCGCGCAACGCCGCGGCGGGCTCGCTGCGCCAGCTCGACCCGCAGATCACCGCGGCGCGGTCGCTGTCCGCCTTCGCCTATGCTTGGGGCGAGGTTTCCGAGGTGTCCTGGGCGAGCCACTGGGAGTTCCTGGAAACGCTGAAAGCCTGGGGTTTCCCGGTCAATCCGCGCTCGCGCCGCTGCGCCGGGCTGGCGGAGGCGCTGGCCGCCTTCGACGAGCTGGACCGCGACCGCGCCAGCCTGCCCTACGACATCGACGGCGTGGTCTACAAGGTGGACCGCCTGGACTGGCAGCGCCGCCTCGGCTTCGTCTCCCGCGCGCCGCGCTGGGCAATCGCGCACAAGTTCGCCGCCGAGCAGGCGCGCACCACGGTGGAGGCGATCGACATCCAGGTCGGGCGCACCGGCGCGCTCACTCCAGTGGCCCGCCTCGCGCCGGTTACCGTGGGCGGCGTCGTGGTTTCCAACGCCACCCTGCACAACGAGGATGAAATCCGCCGCAAGGACGTGCGCGTCGGCGACACCGTGATCGTGCAGCGCGCAGGCGACGTCATCCCCCAGGTGGTGGCGGTGGTGGCGGAGGCGCGCCCGGCGGGCTCCCAGCCTTTCGTCTTTCCCGAAACCTGCCCGGTGTGCGGCAGCCATGCGCAGCGGCCGGAAGGCGAGGCGATCCGCCGCTGCACCGGCGGGCTGACCTGCCCGGCGCAGGCGGTGGAGCGGCTCAAGCACTTCGTCTCCCGCAATGCGATGAACGTCGACGGCCTGGGCGACAAGGCGGTGGAGGAGTTCTTCGACCTCGGCTGGGTGAAGCGCCCCTCCGACATCTTCACCCTGCCGCGCCGCGCCGAGGCGGGGGAGGTCTCGTTTGCCGGGCGCAAGGGCTGGGGCGCCACCTCCATCGCCAACCTGTTCGCCGCCATTGCCGCGCGGCGCACCGTGCCGCTGCCGCGCCTGATCTTCGCGCTCGGCATCCGCCACATCGGCGAGACCACGGCCAGGGAGTTGGCGCGCCTCTACCGCACCCTCCCCGCCTGGACCGAGGCGATGGCCCGCCTCGCCGCGGGAGAGGAAGCGGCACGCGCCGAACTGCTGGACCGTGACGGCCTGGGCGATGCGGTGACGGACGCGCTGGCGGAATTCTTCGGCGAGGGCCACAACACCGCGGAACTCGCCCGCCTGGCGGAGGAGGTCGCCGCGGAGCCGTTCGCCGAGGCGGCGGCCCAGGCGAGCCCGCTCACCGGCAAGACCGTGGTGTTCACCGGCACCCTCACCCGCCTGTCGCGCAACGAGGCGAAGGCCCGCGCCGAGGCGATGGGGGCGAAGGTCGCCTCCTCGGTCTCGGCCAAGACCGACTACCTGATCGTCGGCGCGGATGCCGGGTCGAAGGCGAAAAAGGCCGCCGAGCTGGGCGTAGAAACCCTCACCGAGGACGGCTTCCTGGCGATGGCCGCAGGCGAAACCGCCTGAGCCGCCCGCAATCCTTGCGAGCAAATGCCTGGCGTGCGAGGGTAAGGGCCTTGCCCGAACCCGGTACGCCCGATGAAACCTCTCCGCCGCGCGGCATTGTTCCTCGCCCTCCTCGCCCCCGCCGCGCCTGCGGCGGCGCAGACGGCGGACGACGGCTTCAAAGCCTACGACGCCGGGGACTACGAAAAAGCCAAGGCGATCTTCCTGCCGCTCGCCGAGCACGGCGACCCCAAGGCGATGAACGCCATCGGATTGATGTACGACTTCGGCAAGGGATATCCGAAAAACGCCACCACCGCCTGCGACTGGTACGAGAAAGCTGCCGGGATTGGGTATCTATCGGCACAGCGCAATCTCGGAGCTTGTTACATACAAGGGCAAGGGCGCCCAAAAAGCTTAGAAACGGGCCTTTCTTGGGTAAAGCGAGCCGCAAATTCCGGTTCCGTAGAGGCTCAGCTATCTCTCTTTTCGTATTACGATGACGCTAACAATAAGAAGGAAGCACAAAGGTGGCTCAGCATGGCCATGTCATCAGGAAGCACCGTAGCTCGAGTGAGCGGATGGGTGCTCGGGTATAAAAATACCGGAACACCCATATCTCTCAAGGAGGTCGCTTGCTTTTATGCGATGAATGTCATCGCAAGAGAGCCTTTTGACTACTGCGACTAACTCCTACCTTCCTCTGTCGTAAATTTTCGGGACGACAATCTCCGCCCCCTTCCGCGCCGCGGCGTCGATGGCCTCGTCGGCGGCGAGGCCGAGGGCGACGTGGATTTCCGGGGGCAGGCGCTTGAGCAGGCTCATCCCGGCGGCGTCCAGACCCTCCACCGCGATGCGCCCGCCCTTCCGCACCAGTTTGCCCCCCAGCGCATCCACCGCCGCGACACCCAGGGCCGCGGCGGACAGAAACCCACAACCCTTGAGCGCACACATCGGGCATGCAAGAATGGCCGTTCCCCTTCCGAAAACGGCCGTCTTTGATGAAACCCCTCTCTCTCTCCATCCTGCTCTTCCTCCTGACGCTCCCCTCGCTCGCCCTCGCCGGGACCTATGAGGAAGCGGATCAGGCCTATGAAGACGGAGACTACGAGAAGGCCAAAGAAATTCTTATCCCTCTGGCCGAAAATGGCCACGCCAAGGCAATGAATTTGCTCGGGCTGATGCATTCAAAGGGAAAAGGATATCCCCGCTGCCGAACCAAGGCCTGCAACTGGTACGAAAAAGCCGCCAATGCCGGATACGCATCGGGCCAGGGCAATCTCGCCTTATGTTACATGGAGGGCGATGGACGGGATAAGGACGAAGAAAAAGGATTATTCTGGCATAAAAAAGCGGCCCTCAACGGTCGGGAGCGATCACAAATTTCTTTATTCACATACTACTCCGATAAAAATAATAGAAGTGAAGCGCAAAAATGGATAAGCATGGCCATGGCCTCCGGAAGCACATCGGCACGAGTAGGAGGATGGGTGCTCGGGCATCAAAATACCGGAGCACCCATCTCTGTTAAAGAAGTCGCATGCTTCTACGCCATGAACGTCATCCTTCAGAAACCATGGGATTATTGCGACTGACTATTAGTCTTCCTCACCCTTATATCCACGATAAATTCTCTCCACTCCCTTCCTCGCTGCACCATCGATGACCTCGTCGGCGGCGAGGCCGAGGGCGACGTGGATTTCCGGGGGCAGGCGCTTGAGCAGGCTCATCCCGGCGGCGTCCAGGCCCTCCACCGCGATGCGCCCGCCCTTCCGCACCAGCTTGCCCCCCAGCGCATCCACCGCCGCGACACCCAGGGCCGCGGCCCGCTGCGCCTCCGGCGAGGCCCCGGCCCCGGCGAGGCCCTCCGCGGTTTCTCCCGCCCCTTTGAGCGCCCCGAGGCCGGGGATCAGGCCGGCCCCCGTATCCACCGCGCCGCGGACCTGGCCGTAGATCGGACTGTTGCGGTACCCAGGCGGCACGTCGGAGCCCGCCCCATCCGCCGGAGCGGGTGCCGCGCCCTCCCCCCGCAGCACCCGGTCCGACTGGCCGATCTGACGCTTCGCCGTGTCCCAGGCCTCCCCCACCGCGCCGCCGATATGCCGCAGCGCGCCGACGTGCATGGTGGTGTCGAAGGCGTCCTTGCGCGCCTGCGCCCGGTGCTCCTCCGTCGCGCCGCCGGGGCGCCGTTCGGCGATGCGGTCGTACTGTTCCCGCGACTCCCCGTATTTTTCGTAGATCGCCCGCGTCTCGGCGGAGAGCATATCGTACCCCTTCGGGTCGTTCTCCCGCAGGGCGTCGATCTCCTTCACCGTGCCTTCGAAGGCGGCCTGGTCGCCGCCGCCCAATCCCGGCAGGAACGTCTTCTCCCGCTCCGCGATGCCCTGGCGGTGCGCTTCCTGCACCGCCTCCGCCGCGCGGCGGCCCTCTTCTCCGGCGTGGAAAGTATCCCGCACCCCTTGCAGGAAGTCCTGCGGCAGCGGCGCGGGCATGTCCTCCCCGCCTGGGAACTGATCCGAGGAGGCGGACAGCTTCGCCCATCCTATTCTCCCCTCATATCGTTCCCACCAGGGCAGAGCCTCGTCCGGGTCGAACGGGTCCACCTCCTGGGGCGCGATGCTCGGCCGCGGCCGGATCATCCGGCCCACTCCGTCGTACTCCACCTCGCCGGGATAGGCCTTTTGAAACTGATCGGTCACGTGGATGCGCAGGGCGTCGCCCGCCGGATCGGCGGGGTCGGCGTAGCGCGGGTCGTCCATCAGCGAGCGCAAACGCAAATCCACCGTGTCCCCCTGCGGCACCGCAGGGGCCTGCGGACGGTTCTCCGCCAGGACCTCGCCGAGCTTGCGCGCCGTCGGCCCCTCCGGGTTCATCACCCCATCCACATCCAGGCCGTTGTCCTGCTGGAAGGCGCGCAGGCCGGAGAACAGGTCGCCCCCGTCTCCGCCGCCCGCCTTCTCCCCGCCGTAGCCGAGAAAGCCGAGGGCGGTGCGGGTGGACTGCGCATCCCCCGCATCCAGGGG
>JBFWJB010000096.1:0-9494 GCA_050253435.1 Rhodospirillaceae bacterium | reverse complement strand
GCACCTTGCCCGCGCCGCGGCAGGTGGGGCAGGTCACCGGCTCCGCGCCGTCCTTGCCGCCGCTGCCCTTGCACGCCTCGCAGGGGACGGAGGTGGGAATCTCGATGGAGGTCTTCACCCCGGCGAAGGCTTCTTCCAGGGTGATCGTCATGTTGTAGCGCAGATCGGCGCCACGCATCGCGCCGCCGCCGCCGCCGCGCCGTCCGCCGCCCATGAACTCGCCGAACATCTCGTCGAAGATGTCGGAGAAGCCGGAGGCGAACTCGAAATCGAAGCCGCCGCCCGGGCGTGCGCCGCCCTGCTCGAAGGCGCGGTGGCCATAGCGGTCGTAGGCAGCCCGCTTCTGCTCGTCTTTGAGGATTTCGTAGGCTTCGTTGATTTCCTTGAAGGCGAGTTCCGCTTCCTGATCGCCCGGATTGCGGTCCGGGTGATACTGCATGGCGAGCTTGCGGTAGGCCTTTTTCAGCTCGTCGGCAGAGGCGGTGCGGGACACCCCCAGAACTTCATAGTAGTCGCGCTTGCTCACCCATTCCCTCGCGTTGCGGCAACCGATGGTCTGTGCCTCCCCTGCGAAACCGGGCGGAACCGCGATGGGTTCCGCCCGGTGTCCGCATCCGGGAAGGGTGGCTTACTTCTTGGTGTTGTCGACTTCCTCGAAGTCGGCATCGACGACGGTGTCGTCGCCGGGCTTGGCCTGTTCCTGCGCCCCGGCGGCGTCCGCCTCCGGCGCAGCCTCGGCCTGGTCCTTGTACATCGCCTCGCCGAGCTTCATCGCCGACTGGGCGAGCGCCGCGGTCTTGGCCTTGATGTCGTCGAGGTCGTCGGTGGCCGCGGCGGTCTTGAGCGCCTCGACATCGGCCTCGATCTTGGTTTTGACCTCCGGCGGCACCTTGTCGGCGTGTTCGGAGAGGCTCTTTTCCGTCGAGTGCATCAGCGCGTCGGCGTGGTTCTTCGCCTCCACCAGCTCGCGGCGCACCTTGTCGGCGGCAGCGTTGGCCTCGGCGTCGTGCACCATGTTCTGGATCTCGTCGTCGGAGAGACCGCCGGAAGCCTGGATGCGGATCGCCTGCTCCTTGTTGGTTGCCTTGTCCTTGGCGGAGACGTTGACGATGCCGTTGGCGTCGATGTCGAAGGTCACCTCGATCTGCGGGAAGCCGCGCGGCGCGGGCGGAATGCCCACCAGGTCGAACTGGCCGAGGAGCTTGTTGTCCGCCGCCATTTCGCGCTCGCCCTGGAACACGCGGATGGTCACCGCGGTCTGGCTGTCCTCGGCGGTGGAGAAGATCTGCCCCTTACGCGTCGGGATCGTGGTGTTGCGGTCGATCAGGCGGGTGAACACGCCGCCCAGGGTCTCGATGCCGAGCGACAGCGGCGTCACGTCGAGCAGCAGAACGTCCTTGACCTCGCCCTTCAGCACGCCGCCCTGGATCGCGGCGCCGATGGCGACCACTTCGTCCGGGTTGACGCCCTTGTGCGGCTCGCGGCCGAAGAACTGCTTCACCGTCTCCTGGATCTTCGGCATGCGGGTCATGCCGCCGACCAGGATCACCTCGTCGATCTCGCTGGGCTTGAGCCCCGCGTCCTTGAGGGCGGCCTTGCACGGGCCGATGGTGCGGGCGACCAGGTCCTCGACCAGGGCCTCGAGCTTGGCGCGGGTGAGCTTGACGTTGAGGTGCTTCGGCCCGTTCTGGTCCGCGGTGATGAACGGCAGGTTGACGTCGGTCTGCATCGCCGAGGAGAGCTCGATCTTCGCCTTTTCGGCGGCCTCCTTCAGGCGCTGCAGGGCCAGGCGGTCCTTGCGCAGGTCGATGCCGGCTTCCTTTTTGAACTCGTCGGCGAGGTAGTCGATGATCCGCGCGTCGAAATCTTCGCCGCCCAGGAAGGTGTCGCCGTTGGTGGACTTCACCTCGAACACGCCGTCGCCGATCTCGAGGATCGACACGTCGAAGGTGCCGCCGCCGAGGTCGTAGACCGCGATCACGCCGGTGTTGTTCTTGTCCAGGCCATAGGCAAGCGCCGCGGCGGTGGGCTCGTTGATGATGCGCAGAACCTCGAGGCCCGCGATCTTGCCCGCGTCCTTGGTCGCCTGGCGCTGGCTGTCGTTGAAGTAGGCGGGCACCGTGATCACCGCCTGGGTGACCTTCTCGCCGAGGAAGGATTCGGCGGTTTCCTTCATCTTCTGCAGGATGAAGGCGGAAATCTGGCTGGGCGCGTACTTCTGCCCGTCGGTTTCCACCCAGGCGTCGCCGTTGTCGCCGGGGACGATCTTATAGGGCACCAGGTCCTTGTCCTTGCCCACCATCGGGTCGTCATAGCGGCGGCCGATCAGGCGCTTGATCGCGAACAGCGTCTTTTCCGGGTTGGTCACGGCCTGGCGCTTCGCCGGCTGGCCGACCAGGCGCTCGCCGGAATCCGAGAACGCCACCATCGACGGCGTGGTGCGGGTGCCTTCGGCATTTTCGATCACGCGTGCGTCCTTGCCATCCATGATGGCGACGCAGGAATTGGTGGTACCCAGGTCGATACCGATAACTTTGCTCATCTTGAACCTCTGTTTGTTACGGCAGGTTCACCGGGGCCTCGGCCGCATGGCCTTGACATAAGCACCCCAACAAACCCCCAGGGACGAATTCCGTCTCACAGTTTTCACAAGAGGGCCGCCGCGCCGCCGTGGCGAGCGGGGATTGCGGCAAACCCTTGTCCGATTGTCACCGGACGATATAAGAAAAGGCGAAGCGCGCCGCAACAGCCGAAACGGCGCACGGAGATGAGGTATTAGCACTGTTTCTTGGCGATTGCCAAGGCCGGAGGTCCCCCGATGATCCGCTACCGTCTGCGCTGCCCCAACGGCCATGCTTTCGACTCCTGGTTCCGCAATGCGGACGCCTGCGACGCCGAGCTTTCCACCGGAGAGGTCGCCTGCCCGGAGTGCGGCAGCACCGAGGTGACGAAGGCGATCATGGCCCCCGCCGTGGGCAAGGCGGAGCCCGCCACCCCCTGCGGCAGGCCGGTGTGCGCCTGCGGTTGTCCGGCGCTGGACGGATGATCGTCTCGGCGAGCTACCGCACGGATATTCCGGCGTTCTTTTCCGCCTGGTTCGCCGAGCGCTGGGCCGCGGGCTTCGCCGAGGTGGAAAACCCCTACAACCGCAAACCCTACCGCGTCAGCCTGAAGCCGGAGGAGGTGGACGGCATCGTCTTCTGGACGCGCGCGGCCAAACCGTTCTTTCCTTGCCTGGAACGCGTCGCGGGCGACGGCGTGCCCTTCTTCGTCCACTACACCGTCACCGGCTACGGCGCGGAGCTGGAGCCCGGCGTGCCGGACTGGCGCAAGGGCGCGGAAACCCTCCACGCGCTCGCCGCCCGATTCGGCAGGGAGTCCGTGGTCTGGCGCTACGACCCCGTACTGATCACCGAAACCCAAACCTGGGACTGGCATATGGAGCACTTCTCCACCCTCGCCGCCACGATGCAGGGCGCTGCCGACGAGGTGGTGCTCTCCTTCGCCCAGTTCTATGCGAAGACCCGGCGCGGCCTCGCGGGAACGGCCGCCCGCGACCCGGAGGCGGAGGAAAAATGCACGGCGCTCGCCACGTTCCGCGACATCGCGGCGGCGCACGGCCTCGCCCTCAGCCTCTGCGCCCAGCCGGAACTGCTGATCGCGGGCGTCTCCGATGCCGCCTGCATCGACGCCGCCCGCCTCTCCCGCATCGCGGGCCGCCCCATCGCCGCCGCCGCCAAGCCGCACAGGCCCACCTGCCGTTGCGCCCAGTCGCGCGATATCGGCACCTTCGCCACCTGCCGCTTCGGCTGCCGCTATTGCTATGCCGCATAAAAAAAGGCCGGGGCGCTGCCCCGGACCCTGCTGGGGACTCGGTCCCCAGACCCCATAACTTGTTTTTGCCGCGACGCGGCAATCGACGGTTCCCGTTGCCGCCGCACGGAATTACGGCGCTACGCGCAAAAAAATCATGGGGTGCGCGAGGGGTCCGAGACCCCTCGCAAAGTTTTGGTTTTTACGCCTCGCCCGCGGCTTCGGCGCCCGCCATGCGCTGCTGGTAGATGTCGACGAAGTCGATGGGGGCGATCATCAGGGGCGGGAAGCCCGCGTCGCGGGTGATTCCGGCGACCACGGCGCGCGCGAACGGGAAGAGGTGGCGCGGCACTTCGATGAACAGCATCGGCTTCAGGTGTTCCTCGGGAACGTTGAGGCTGACGATGCCGCAATAGAGGATTTCCACCACGAAGGCGGATTTCTCTTCGGTCTTGGCCTCGACGTTGAGGATGAGGTCCACCTCGTACATGTTGCCGTGCAACTGGGTGGCCTTGACGTCCACGGAGATGCCGATGGAGGGGCCGTCGCCGTTCGCCATGTCGGCGAAGATTTCCGGGACGTGCGGCGCCTCGAAGGAGAAGTCCTTGATGAACTGGCCGTTGATCGTCAGCGGCGGGGCGGGAGTCTGGTTTTCGGCGCCGGCGGCGTCCTGTCCTTCGGTCATTACAGCATCTCCGGTGAAGGGATAGGGTGCCTTTTCCTAGCCGAAAGCCCCCCTGCGGGTCAAAGGAATCCGGCGCGTCAGCGCGGCCCATCCTGCGGCGGCAGGCCTCGCGGCGGGTCCTGCGGCGGGTCGTCGGGGTCTTCGACCACGGTGAACTCGCCCTCGATCACGGTGGAGCTGCCGTGCTGGGCGGTGTGCGCGGCGCGCGCCGCGATCAGCCCGCCGATGGCGCGGCGCAGCGGCCCGATGAGCAGCAGCAGGCCGAGGATATCGGTGAGGAAGCCGGGCAGGATGAGCAGCAGCGCGGCAACGGAGAGCGCCGCGCCGGACAGCATCTCGGAAAGCGGCATCTCGCCGCGGGCCATCGCCGCCTGCACCTTGCGCCCGGTTTCCCACCCGGCGATGCGCAGGATGTTGGCGCCGATCATGGCGCTGACGATCACCCAGGCGATCACCGGCAGCGCGCCGATGTGGCCGCCCACGACGATCAGTCCGGCGAGTTCGACGAGCGGCAGGGCGAGAATGAGCAGGGGGAAGGGGAACGGCATGCTTGTTCTTTCCGGTAAGACCGCTTAATTTCCAGATAAAGCGGGCGGCGCGCCCTGCCGATCATGGACGATTCCGGCGGGCCGCGTCCAATTGTTCTTCTTCCGCCGGAGTGATCGGCGTCAGCATCGGAACCGGCAATGGACGGCAGCTTTCAGATTCTCGACCTGATCTTCCTGGCCCTGATCGCCGGATTCCTGGTGTATCGGCTGCGCAACGTTCTCGGGCGGCGCAGCGGCTACGAGCAGACCCCGGAAGATCTGATGGGGGGCCGCAAGGCGGACCACGACAACGTGGTGGACCTTGCCAGCGCGCGTTCCGCCGAGGAGCCGGAGGTTCCGCCCGCGCTGATCTTGCCGCCGGGCACCGACCCGCAGGTGGGCGAAGGGCTGGCGCAGATTCAGGCCGCCGACCCGAATTTCGACCCCGAAGGATTTTTGGGCGGCGCGCGCAAGGCCTTCGAGATGATCGTCTGCGCCTTCGCCGAGGGCCGCCTGGAGGACATCCGCCCCTATCTCGGGGGCGAGGTCTTCTCCAACTTTGCGGTGGCGGTGCAGGAGCGCGAGGCGGCGGGCGAAACCGCCGAGACCCAGGTGATTTCCGTCAAGTCGGCGAAGATCACCGAGGCGGCGATGAAGGGCCGCGACGCCGTGGTCTCGGTGGAGTTCGTCACCGAGCAGGTCAACCTGACGCGCAACGCGGCGGGCGAGGTGGTGGACGGCGACGCCAACTATATCGCCACCCTCACCGACATCTGGACCTTCTCCCGCGATGTCGGCACCGGCGATCCGAACTGGAAACTCATGGTCACCCGAAGTGTCGAGGCCTGACACAGCATATTCTGCGGTTTGGCGCGGGCTGGCCGTCGGCGCGCTGCTGCTGACCGGGGCGTGCGCGCGGCACGAGGCGTTTCCCCCGGCGGAACCCCAGGCGACGTTCAAGGCCGAGGCGGCGGGCTTCGACTCCCTGCCCGGCTGGGAAACCGACGCGGTGGAACAGGCGCTGCCCGCCCTGCGCCGTTCCTGCGCGGTGTTTTCGCGCAAGCCGCCGGATATGGCGGTGGGCGCGGGCGCGCTCGCCCGGCCTGCGGCGGATTGGCAGCGCGCCTGCGCCCGCCTGCCGGAAAAGGCGGACGCCGCGGCCCTGCGTGCGGCCCTGGGGGAGGCCTTCACCCCCTATCGCGTCACCGCGCCGGACGGTGCCGCCGAGGGCCTCTTCACAGGTTATTACGAAGCCGAATTGAAGGGCTCGATGTTCTCCTCGCTCTACTTCCCCTATCCGGTCTATGGACGGCCGATCGACTTGGTGGAGCGGGTGCAGGACGGGCGCAAGCTTACCGGGCGGCTGAAGGACGGCCGCGTCGTGCCCTACCCTGCCCGCGCCGAGATCGAATCCGGCGCGATCGCCAAGGTGGCGCCGGTGTTGTTTTGGGTGGACGACCTGGTGGACCTGCACGTCGCGCAGATTCAGGGGTCTTCGCGCGTCATCCTGCCCGACGGGCGGCGCTTCCGCATCGGCTATGCGGGCAACAACGGCAGGCCGTTCAAGGGCCTGGGGCGTATCCTGCTGGACGCCAAGTTGATCGAGCCGGGCCATGCCTCGATGCCGGAAATCCGCGCCTGGCTGCACGCCTACCCGCGCCAGGCGGAGCGCCTGATGCAGGAGAACCCGCGCTTCATCTTCTTCCGCCTGATCGACGGCGAAGGGCCGGTCGGCGCACTCGGCGTGCCGCTCACGCCCCGGCGCAGCCTCGCGGTGGACCCGGCGGTGGTGCCGCTCGGCGCGCCGGTGTGGCTGGATTCCGTCGATCCGGACGGCAAGCCGCTATCTCGCCTGATGGTGGCGCAGGACATCGGCAGCGCGATCAAGGGCGCGGTGCGCGGCGACTTCTTCTGGGGGGCGGGGGAGGCCGCGCTCGCCAAGGCCGGGCGGATGAAGAGCCCGGGCCGTTATTTCGTGCTGCTTCCCGCCGCCGCGCCGGCGGTTGCCGATGCGGCCCCCGCCTCGTGAGCCTGCGATGACCGCTTCCACTCCTCTGCCGCACCGCGTCGCGCTGTTCGCCACCTGCCTGGTGGAGACCTTCCGCCCCGCCGTGGGTTTCGCCGCGATCAAGCTGTTGCGCGCTGCGGGGATGGAGGTCGCGGTGCCGCCGGGACAGACCTGCTGCGGCCAGCCTTCGTTCAACTCCGGCGACCGCGCGGGCGCAAAGCGCCTCGCCAAGCGGGTGATCGCCGAGTTCGAGGATTACGAGGCGGTGGTGGTGCCTTCGGGCTCCTGCGCCGGGATGATCCGCGAGCATTACCCCGCGCTTTTCGCCGACGATGCGCAGTGGGGGCCGCGCGCCGCCCGCCTCGCCGCCAAGACCCACGAGCTCACCGCCTTCCTGGTGGATGTTTGCGGCGTCGAAACGGTCGAGGTGGAACGCGCCGCCTCCGCCGCCTATCACGACAGCTGCTCGGCCCGGCGCGAGATGAAGGTGCTCTCCCAGCCGCGCAAACTGCTTGCCTCGGTGGCCGGGCTGGAGTTGCGCGAAATCGACGAGCCGGAGGAATGCTGCGGCTTCGGCGGCACCTTCTGCGTGAAGAATCCGGATATCTCCGGCCGCATGGTGGAGGAGAAGGCGAAGGCGGCGCTCGCCACCGGCGCGGACATGCTGCTCGCCGGGGATATGGGCTGCCTGCTCAACATCGCGGGCCGCCTGCGCCGCATGGGCTCGGCGATGGAGGTGCGCCACGTCGCCGAGGTGCTGGCCGGGGATACCGAGACCCCCGGTATCGCGGAGCCGGAAAAATGAGTCCGCTGTCCAGCGGCGACTTCCCCGCCAATGCCCACGATGCGCTGGCCGATGAAAAGCTGCAGGCCGCGCTGGTCAACGTGCGCACCATTTTCCGCGGCAACCGCACCCGCGCCGTCGCCGCGACGCCGGAGTTCGAGGCGTTGCGCGAGGCGGCTGCGGCGGTGAAGCGACACGTCGTGGAAAACCTCGATGCGTACCTGGAACGTTTTATCTCCGCCGCCGAGGCGCGGGGCGGCGTCGTCCACCTCTGCGCCGATGCCGCCTCCGCCCGCGAGGCCATCGCCGCGATCTGCCGCGGCGAGGGGGCGAAGCTGGTGACCAAGGGCAAGTCCATGGTCACCGAGGAGATCGGCCTCAACCCCTACCTGGAATCCCAGAGCTTCACCCCGGTGGAAACCGATCTCGGCGAATACATCGTGCAGCTGCGCGGCGAGCCGCCGAGCCACATCATCGCGCCCGCCTGCCACGTGAAGAAGGAGCAGGTGGCGGAAACCTTCCGCTCTGCGCACCCGCACCGCCCGGCGGAACGCGACCTCTCCACCCACGACGCCCTGCTTGCCGAGGCCCGCGCCGAACTGCGCGCGCGCTTCCTTTCCGCCGACGTCGGCATCACCGGGGCCAATCTGCTGATCGCGGAAACCGGCGACGCGGTGCTGGTCACCAACGAGGGCAACGGCGACCTCACCCAGTCGCTGCCGCGCTGCCACATCGTCGTCGCCTCGATCGAGAAACTGGTGCCGACCCTGGAGGATGCGGCAACGGTGCTGCGCGTGCTCGGCCGCTCCGCCACCGGCCAGGCGGCCTCGAGCTACACCACGCTTTCCGGCGGCGTGGCGCAACCCGGCGAGGAGGGCGGCCCGGCGGCCTGCCACGTGGTGATCCTCGACAACGGCCGCAGCGTCCTGCTCGGCGGCAAATACGAGGAGATGCTGCGCTGCATCCGCTGCGGCGCGTGCATCAACCACTGTCCGATCTTCGCCGCGGTGGGCGGCCACGCCTATGGCGCGGTCTACGTCGGCCCCATGGGCTCGGTGCTCACGCCGCTGCTGCAAAGTCTGGAGGCGGCGCACCACCTGCCGCACGCCTGCACCCTGTGCGGCCGCTGCGCCGAGGTCTGCCCGATGAAGATCCCCCTGCCGGACCTGCTGCGCCGCCTGCGGGAGGAAACCCACGCCGCGGCGCTGACCTCGGCGCGCAGCCGCATGGGCTTGCGCCTGTGGACGTTTTTGGCGCAACATCCGAGTCTCTACCGCGGGGCGAGCCGCCTTGCCGCGGCGGCGCTGCGCCTTGCCGGACGCCGCGCCGGGGTGCTGCGGCGGTGGCCGCTGGCGGGCGGGTGGACGCGCTTCCGCGACCTGCCGGTGCCGCAGGGCGGCGGCTTCGTCGCACGCGTCAACCG
This sequence comes from Rhodospirillaceae bacterium, assembly GCA_050253435.1. GTDB lineage: Bacteria > Pseudomonadota > Alphaproteobacteria > Rhodospirillales > Rhodospirillaceae > Oleispirillum. The sequence goes on along the minus strand of JBFWJB010000096.1, from coordinate 254 downwards.
GCAGAACCGCGCCGCAGGCGGGCCAGGGGGACCGACGGATGGTCAATGAAACGCGCAAACAGCGGCAGGAACGGGAGTTCGACTACCGGGTGCTGCAGCACGGCATCAGCTCCGGCCGCCTCAAGGTGTTCACCGACTTCCGGGTGTTCAACCAGGGCCGCTCCCCCACCTACAGCCCGTGGGACAACGTCGCGCCGCTGCTTTTGATGGTGCTGATCAGCCTGGCGCTGCTGGTGGTGGTGGGAATCATCGTC
>JBFWJB010000095.1:0-9501 GCA_050253435.1 Rhodospirillaceae bacterium | reverse complement strand
AAGGGCATCGAGTTCCTGCTGAACTTCATGCTGTTCAACATCGTGCCGACGATCCTCGAGATCGTACTGGTCTGCGGCATCCTGTGGGTGCTTTACGATTTCTGGTTCTCGCTGGTCACCTTCGCGACCATCGCCGGCTACATCGCCTTCACCCTGTCGATCACCGAATGGCGCATCAAATTCCGCCGCGCCATGAACGAGACCGACCAGGTGGCCAATACCAAGGCCATCGACAGCCTGCTGAACTACGAGACGGTGAAGTATTTCGGCAACGAAGCGCATGAGGCCCGGCGCTTCGACGATGCGCTGCGGCGCTACGAATTCGCGGCGGTGAAGAGCCGCACCACCTTGTCACTGCTGAATGTCGGCCAGGGTGCCATCATCGCCGTCGGTCTGGTCGCCGTGATGGTGATGGCCGGGTACGGCGTGAAGAACGGCAGCATGACGGTAGGCGATTTCGTGCTGGTGAACGGCTATCTGATCCAGCTCTACATGCCGTTGAACTTCCTGGGTTTCGTCTATCGCGAGATGAAGCAATCGCTGATCGACATGGAGGCGATGTTCCGCCTGCTGGGCGTCGAGCGCGAGGTGAAGGACCGGCCGGATTCAGTCGATCTCGTCACCGCCAATGCCACAGTGGAGTTCCGCGATGTCAGCTTCGGCTATCGCCCGGACCGGCCGATCCTGAAAGGCGTCAGCTTCAAGGTGCCGGCAGGCAAGACCGTTGCCATCGTCGGGCCCAGCGGCGCCGGCAAATCGACCATCTCGCGCCTGCTGTTCCGCTTCTATGACGTGGATAGCGGCTCGATCCGCATCGACGGGCAGGATATCCGCGAGCTGACCCAAGCCTCCCTGCGCGCCGCCATCGGCATCGTTCCGCAGGACACCGTGCTGTTCAACGACACGATCTACTACAACATCGCCTATGGCCGGCCCGGTGCCACCCCGGCGGAAGTGGAGGAGGCCGCGCGCCTCGCCCAGGTGCATGATTTCGTGCTGACCCTGCCGGACGGCTACACCACCCGCGTGGGCGAGCGCGGGCTGAAGCTGTCGGGTGGCGAGAAGCAGCGCGTGGCGATTGCCCGCACCATCCTGAAGGGACCGGCGATCCTGCTGTTCGACGAGGCGACCAGCGCGCTCGACACCCATACGGAGCGCGAAATCCAGGGCGCGCTGCGCGAGGTCTCGAAGGGCCGCACCACGCTGGTCATCGCGCACCGGCTGTCCACGGTGGTCGATGCCGACGAGATCATCGTGCTGCAGTCCGGCGAGATCGTGGAGCGCGGCGCGCACCGGAACCTGATCGACCGCGACGGAATCTATGCCGCGATGTGGCAGCGCCAGCAGGAAGGCTTCGACCTCGACCGCGGCCTGCCGGCCGGTGTGGAAGATATGACGGTGGTGCCGGGAACGGGCGGCGTCTGAACGTTAAACTCACCCTCTGTCAGGCAGGATATTCTTTTTTGTCACCCCCGGGCTTGACCCGGGGGTCCAGGGGCGGTGCTCTGCCTGCAGCGTCAGTGCCCCGCCGCCCTGGATTGGCGGGTCAAGCCCGGCAATGACATCGGAGAAAAGGGAACTAGAACGGCTCGAAGCCGGTCAGCCGCCCTCGCTGCGATTGCGGCGGTGCATGGCGAGGCCCATCTCGTCCAGCAGCTCCTGCTCGCGGCGATTGGCCTCCTCCAGCTCACGGCGTTCGCGGTTGGCCTTGGTGATCTCGTATTTCTTCAGCTCCGCGAAGGCCTCGGCCACCGCGTCGCGGGCCTCGCCGGCCGCCTTTTCCAGCACCGCGATCCCGGCATCGATGGCTTCGCGCCGGCGTTTCGCCGCCTGCAGATAGGCGCCGTAGGTATAGGCCCCCTCCCCACCCTTGGCCGCCATTGCCTTCTCCGCCACCATTTCCTCGTCGAGGGCGGCGCGCTGTGCCCTGGCATTGTCCAGCCGGCGTTCCGCCTCGGCCAGCGCGCGGCGCTAGTCATCAAGCTGATGCGTGTGCAGGCGGATCAGCGTGGAAAGCGCCTTCATGGCCTAACTCACTCCACCGCTTCCAGGATCTCGGCCAGCCGGTCATAGCCTTCGGACAGGCCGGCGCGCTCGTACGGGTCCTGGCGCAGAAAACTCTCCAGCGGCTCATGATAACGGATCGCCTCGTCCACCGCCGGATCAGTGCCCTGACGATAGGCGCCAAGCCGGATCATCTCGGCCATGTCCTCGTAGGTGGACATCAGGCGGCGCGCCGTGGCGAGCAGCTTGTTCTCCTCCGGCGAGTTGCAGTTGGGCAGGGCGCGCGAGACGCTGCGCAGGATGTTGATCGCGGGATAGCGGCCACGCTCGGCGATCTGGCGTTCCAGCACGATATGCCCGTCCAGAATGCCGCGCACCGCATCGGCGATCGGCTCGTTATGGTCGTCGCCCTCCACCAGCACGGTGAACAGGCCGGTGATGCTGCCCACGCCGCCCGCGCCGGGCCCGGCGCGCTCCAGAAGCTTCGGCAGCTCGGCGAACACCGAGGGGGTGTAGCCCTTGGAGGCCGGCGGCTCCCCGGCGGAAAGGCTGATCTCGCGCTGCGCCATGGCGAAGCGGGTGATGCTGTCCATCAGCACCAGAATGTCGCGCCCGGTATCGCGGAAAAACTCCGCCACCGCCATCGCGGTGTGCGCCGCCTGGCGGCGCATCAGCGGGCTCTCGTCGGAGGTGGCGCACACCACCACGCTGCGCGCCAGGCCGTCCGGTCCCAGGTCGTCCTCGAGGAACTCGCGGGCCTCGCGGCCGCGCTCGCCGATCAGCCCGACCACCGTGGCGTCGAGGCGGGTGTGGCGCGCCATCATCGCCAGAAGCGACGACTTGCCGACGCCGGAGCCGGAAAAGATGCCCATGCGCTGGCCGCGGCAGCAGGTGAGAAAGGTGTTGAGCGCCCGCACCCCGAGATCCACCTTGCCCTTCACCCGGCCGCGCAAATGCGCGGACGGCGGCGTGGCGCGCACCGCATAGGCGACGTCGCCCTTGGGCAGCGGCCCCTTGCCGTCCACCGGCTCGCCGAAGGCGTCGATCACCCGGCCGAGCCAGGCGGGATGCGGATAGATCGCGGGCTGGCTCTCCGCCACCTCGGCGCGGCAGCCGAGCCCGATGCCCTCGAGCGCGGTGAACGCCATCAACAGCGCGCACCCGGCGCGGAAGCCCACCACCTCGCACGGCACGCGGCGGCCGGTGCGCGCGATCAGGGAACAGCGGTCGCCGACGGACAGCGCGCCGTGCGCGCCGCCCACCTCCACCAGCATGCCGGACACCCCGGTGACGCGGCCGAAGACCTCGTAATCCGGGATCTGCTCGATCTCGTGCAGCATGTTCTGAATGAGAACCGTCATCGCCTTCCGCTTTCGGGCATACCCGCGGCAGTCTAGCGCCCCTCCCTTAAGAGGCGGTAAAGACAGATTGCGCCGACTCCGCGAAAACGTTACTCTGAGCTCGTTAACCAAGGTTAATGACGAGGCGCGCCATGCGGGTTCTGCTGGTCGAAGACGATCCGATCCAGGCGCAAACCATCGAAATGATGCTGCGCTCCGAGTCCATGGTGGTGGACGCCACCGGCCTCGGCGAGGACGGCCTGGAGATCGGACGCCTCTACGAATACGACATCATCATCCTCGATCTCGGCCTGCCGGACATGGACGGCCTCGACGTGCTGCGCCAACTGCGCGCCGCGCGCATCGCCACCCCGGTGCTCATCCTCTCCGGCCTGGACGATACCGACCGCAAGATCAAAAGCCTCGGCCTGGGCGCCGACGACTACCTGACCAAACCCTTCGAAAAGGGCGAACTGATCGCCCGCCTCCACGCCATCATCCGCCGCTCCAAGGGCCACGCCGCCTCGGTGATCCGCACCGGACGCCTGAGCGTCAACCTCGATACCCGCTCGGTCACCGTGGACGACGCGCCGGTCCACCTCACCGGCAAGGAATACGGCATCCTCGAACTCCTCGCCCTGCGCAAAGGCACGACGCTGACCAAGGAACAGTTCCTCAACCACCTCTACGGCGGCATGGACGAACCGGAACTCAAGATCATCGACGTGTTCATCTGCAAGCTCCGCAAGAAGCTCTCAACCATCAGCGGCGGCGATTCCTATATCGAAACCGTGTGGGGCCGCGGCTACGTGCTGCGCGATCCGAGCTGAAAACCAAAACTTCGCGGAGGGACTCGGTCCCTCCGCACCTCCCATAACTTTTGTTTTTGCGCGCAGCGCCTTAAGCCCCTGCCGGATGCAGCAGGGGATTGATTGCCGCTACGCGGCGAGAACAACGTTAGGGGGTCTGGGGCCCGCGGCCCCAGCGGGGTCCGGGGCAGGCGCCCCGGCCTGGCTTTCCCGGCGTCACACCGGCGCGGCGCCGGGGCCGCCGGTGAGTTCGTACATGCCGCGCTGGCCGGCGATGGGGCGGAACTTGTCGGAGATGCCGAGCACGGTTTCCGCGCCGCCGAGGTAGAGGAAGCCGTCGGGGGCCATCACCTTGGCGATGTCGGCGAGGACCTTGCCCTTGGTTTCCTGATCGAAATAGATCAGCACGTTGCGGCAGAACACGACGTCGAAGGCGCCGAGGGTTGAGCGCACGTCGGTGAGCAGGTTGAGCGGCCGGTACTGCACCATGGCGCGCAGGCGGGCGTCGATCTGCCACATCTCGTCCTTCTTCTGGAAGTATTTGACGAGCAGGGCGATCGGCATGCCTCTTTGCACCTCGAATTGGGAATAGAGGCCGGCCTTGGCTTTTTCGAGGATTTCGGTGGAGAGGTCGGTGGCGACGATATCGATACGCCAGCCGGAGAGCTTCGCCTCCATCTCTTTGAGGATGATGGCGAGCGAATAGGGTTCCTGTCCGCTGGAGCAGGCGGCGCACCAGACGCGGATCTGGCGTTTGTCCTTGCGCGCGGAAAGCAGCGCGGGCAGCACGCGCTCGCGGAACTGGTCGAACGGTTTGGTGTCGCGGAAAAAGAAGGACTCGTTGGTGGTCATCGCCTCGGTCACGTCCTTGACCAGGGCGGGATCCATGCGGCGGATCGCGGCGACGAGCTCATCGAGGCCTTTCATGCCGCGGCGGCGGGCCACCGGCATCAGGCGGCTCTCAAGGAGGTAGGACTTGTCCTTGGAGAGGACGAGGCCCGAACGCTCCTTCAAGAGTTTTGCTACGAAATCGAAGTCTTCCGGTTTCATCGTTTATTGCCTCGCCGCCACTTTTTTGATGTAGGCGCCGATTTCCGGCAGGGGGAGCACGGCCGAGCAGATGCCCGCTTGCGCCGCGGCGCCGGGCATACCCCAGACCACCGCGGTTTCCTCATCCTGGGCGATCACCGTGCCGCCGGCTTCGACCAGCACGGCGCCGCCCTTGGCCCCGTCCGAACCCATGCCGGTGAGAATGACGGCAAGCGCGCGGCGGCCATAGACTTTGGCGACGGAGCGAAACATCGGATCGACCGCGGGTTTGCAGAAATTCTCCGGCGGCCCGTCGATGATACGCAGAATCTGTTCGACGCCCTTGCTCTCCACCAGCATGTGGAAGCCGCCGGGCGCGATGTAGACGTTGCCGCTCCGCAGCACCTCGCCGTCCTGGCCTTCCCTGGCGGGCCAGCCGGTGACGCGGGTGATGTGTTCCGCGAGGATGGTGGTGAAGGTGGCGGGCATATGCTGGGTGATGATGATCGGCTGCTTCGGCGGCAGCCCGGTGCGCAGATCGCCGAGCACCTTGAACAGCGCCTGCGGCCCGCCGGTGGAGCTGCCGATGGCGATGATGTCGGGAAACTCGATCTTGTGCTGGCGCAGCTTGAGCGGCGCGGTGGGGCTGAGCAGCGAGGCCCGCGCCCCGCCGAGCGGTGCGGGCGCGCCGGGGCGCTGGAACGGCACGCGCGCGGGCGCGCCGGCGATGGGCGCTGCGCCGGGGCGCGCGGGTTGGGGCGCGGGGCGGCGGGCGCCGCTCTTGCGCAGCACCGCGCCGAGGGTGACCACCTTCTCCAGAAGCTCGCGCTTGAAGTCGGCCCCGCCCGAGAGTTCGCGCGTCGCGGTGGGCTTGGGAATGTAATCGACGGCGCCGAGTTCGAGCGCGCGCAGCGAGATGTCGGCGTTGTGCAGGGTAAGGGTGGAGGCCATGATGACCTTGAGGTCCGGCCGCTTCTTGAGCATCAGGGGCAGCGCGGTCATGCCGTCCATCACCGGCATTTCGATGTCGAGCAGCACCACCTCGATGTCGTAGCGGTCGAGCGCCTTGACCGCGGCGTCGCCGTTGGGGACCGATGTCACCACCTGCACGTCCGCCGCATCCTCCAGCATGCGCGTAATCAGGCCGCGCACCACGGCGGAGTCATCGACGACCATGACCCGGATCGGATCGGAGCCTCGCGTACCGGTTAACGACGAACCACCCTCGGACAACCCGTTTTCTCCCCTCTTGCCGCGCCTTTGGGATGTCCCACTTTCTCCCCGGCGCGGCGCATCTTATTTCGGCTCGATCAGGCCGACTTGCTCGAACTTGGCCTGAATGATCTCGCCGTCGAACGGTTTCATGATGTATTCGCTGGCGCCGGCGGCGATCGCCTGCTGGATATGCTGGATATCGTTCTCGGTGGTGCAGAACACCACGATGGGCTTGTCCCCGCCCGGCAGTTTGCGCAATTCGACGAGGAACTCGATGCCGTTCATCACCGGCATGTTCCAGTCGAGCAGCACCGCCTCCGGCAGGGAGCCCTTGCAGTGGTCGAGAGCCTTTGCGCCATCCTCCGCTTCGGCGGTCGCGAACCCGAGTTCCTGCAGGATCTTTCGGGCCACCATGCGGATCACCTTGGAATCATCGACAATCAGGCAGGTCTTCATTGCAAATCATCCCGACGGGTAAGACTACGATCTAAAAAAACCGACAAGGCAGGAACCACTCGCACGATGTTAACATACGATCCACAGAAGTCTTGGCAAAAAACCATTGCGCCGCCGAAGCCTGCGGCGCCGCAGAGAAACCACGGCGCCGCGCCCTTGGATGCAATGGGTCAGACCTCGCTCATCGCCGAGGTTTTGCCGACCAGGGTCTTCAACACCTGCATCACCGCCTCGCGGTCGAACTTCACCACATAGTCGTCGAAGCCGACCTCGCGGCCGAGTTCGAAATCCTTGGTCGAGGCGTGGGAGGACAGCGCGATCATCGGCGTGGCGCGCCAGCGCGCATCGCCGCGCACCGCGCGGGCGAAGGCGAAGCCGTCCATGCCCGGCATCTCGATGTCGGAAATGATGGCGTCGAACATCTCGCCCCTGTCGCGCAGCGCCAGCGCCTTTTCCGCGTCCTCCACCGGGGTGACGGTGTAGCCGTTGACCGAGAGCAGCGGCGTGAGCAGGTTGCGGAAGAAGGCGCTGTCATCGACGAACAGCACCCGCCAGCCGCCGTTCGGCCCGTCCTCGTTGAAGGCCTTGGAGTCCTCGCGGCCGAACCAGTCGCCGAACGCCTTGGTGAGGTAATACCCGGTGTCGATCACCTCGGTGGCCCTGCCGTCGATCACCGCGGTGCCGATGATCCCCGGCTGCTCCACCTGCAGTTCCATCTTCAGGCGGTCCTCGACGATATCGACGATCTCCTCGACGAGGAGGCCCATCGAGCGGTCGCGGTCGGTGAACACCAGCACCGGCTGGCGGCCGTCCTCGGTGATGCGGAAGCTGTCGGTCGCGCCGATCAGCGGCATCAGCTGGCCGCGGTACTGCACCACCGGCACGCCGTGGGTGTATTCGATGGTATCGGTTTCGACCTCCTCGAGGCGGGCGACCAGCGCCAGCGGCACCGCCTTCAAATCCTCCGCGCCGGAGCGGAAGATCAGGAGCGAGATGCGGTCTTCCGAGGTGGCGGCGGCTGCAGCGCGCGCGGCCTCCTCCTTGGCATGGTCGGCGCCCATGGCGACCTCGCCGGTGGCCGACGCGATGCCGTTGGGATCGAGGATCATGATGACGCTGCCGTCGCCGAGGATGGTGTTGCCCGAGAACATCGAGATGTGGCGCAGGATCGGAGCCACCGGCTTGACGACGATTTCCTCGGTGTCGAACACCCGGTCGACGATGATGCCGAAGGTGTAGGTGCCGACCTGGGAGACCACGATGAAGGTCTCCTCGTCGTCCGCAGCCTCCCCCTCCTCGCTCTGGTTGCCGAGACGCAAGAGGTCGGAAAGATTGACCAGCGGCAGCAGGCGGTCGCGCAGGCGCAGCACCGGCGCGGCGTTGATGTTCTCGATCTGGTGCTCGGAATTGGGGGTGACGCGCACCAGCTCGACCACCGAGATCTGCGGAATGGCGAAGCGCTCGGTGGCGCACTCGACGATCAGCGCGGAAACGATGGCCAGCGTGAGCGGAATCTTGATCACGAAGGTGGTGCCGCGGCCCTGCACCGTCTTGAGCTCGATGGTGCCGCCGATCTTTTCGATGTTGGTGCGCACCACGTCCATGCCGACGCCGCGGCCGGACACCGAGGTCACCTTCTCCGCGGTGGAGAACCCGGCGCGGAAGATGAACTGGCTGACCTGCTGGTCGCTCATGCCGTCGAGTTCGGATTCGGTGGCGAGGCCGTTTTCCACCACCTTCTGGCGGATGCGCGAAACGTTGAGGCCGCGGCCGTCGTCGGCGATCTCGATGATGATGTGGCCGCCCTCGTGATAGGCGTTGAGCGAGATCACGCCGGTCTCCGGCTTGCCGGAGGCGAGGCGGTCGGCGGGCATTTCCAGGCCATGGTCGGCGGAGTTGCGCACCATGTGGGTGAGCGGGTCCTTGATCAGCTCCAGCACCTGGCGGTCGAGTTCGGTCTCCGCGCCGTACATCTGGAGGTCGATCTTCTTATGGGTTTCGAGCGCCAGGTCGCGGACGATGCGCGGCAGCTTGGCCCAGGCGTTGCCGATCGGCTGCATGCGGGTCTTCATCACCCCTTCCTGAAGGTCGGTGGTGATGTGGGAGAGGCGCTGCAACGGCGCGGCGAATTCGGAATCGTCGCGGCCGCGCACCATCTGCAAAAGCTGGTTGCGGGTGAGCACCAGTTCGGAAACCAGGGTCATCAGGTTTTCCAGAAGGTCCACGTTGACGCGGATCGACTGCGCGGCGATGGAGCTTTCCTTCGGCTCCGCGCCGCCGCCGTTCTGGACGATCGGGGCGGGCGGCGCGGCCACCGGAGCGGGCGGCGGCGGCGGTTCCGGCGCGGCGGCGGGTTCCGGCGCGGCGGGCTGGCTCTCGGAGGCGCGTTCGGCGGCCATCTCGGCGGCGATCTCCGCCTCCGTCGCGGCCTGCGCGCCGGCGGCCTGGGCGGCCTCCACCTCGGCAAGCAGGTCGGCGGCGACGGGGAAGCCCTCGTCGCTCAACACCGGGCCGCCTGCCGCTGCGGGCGCGGGTTCCGGTGCGGCGGCGGCCGGGGCGGCGGCGGCCGGGGCGGACGCCTCCTGTCCCGAGGCGACGTGATTGAGCTGGTCGATCAGGTCCTTGTCGTTGCCGGCGGGCTCGGTCGC
>JBFWJB010000094.1:0-9584 GCA_050253435.1 Rhodospirillaceae bacterium | reverse complement strand
GAAAAGAGCTTCGAAACGGTGAAGCCGCTGTTCGAACTGATGGGCAAGAACATCACCCTGGTCGGCGGCAACGGCGACGGCCAGACCACCAAGGTGGCCAACCAGATCATCGTCGCGCTCACCATCGAGGCGGTGGGCGAGGCGCTGCTGCTCGCCTCCAAGGCGGGGGCGGACCCGGCGCGGGTGCGCAAGGCGCTGATGGGCGGCTTCGCCAACTCCCGCATTCTCGAGCTGCACGGCGACCGCATGGTCAAGCGCACCTTCGAGCCGGGCTTCCGCATCGCCCTGCACCAGAAGGACCTCAACCTCGCGCTCTCCACCGCGAAGGCCCTCGGCCTCAGCCTGCCCAACACCGCCACCGCGCAGGAACTGTTCAATTCCTGCGCCGCCCACGGCGGCCTGGCCTGGGACCACTCGGCCATGGTCAAGGCGCTGGAACTCCTAGCCAACCACGAAATCGCCTGACTCTGGCGCTTATAGATGAAACAAAGCCGGGTCCCAGGACCCGGCTTTGTTTCATGGTGGAGAAACAGTCTCTCGAACTCGGGGTGCGCTTCCGGTCCCGTCAAGCGTCATTCTTCGTTGTGCAGCAGCAGAGCCGTGCCGAGAATACCGAAGATGGCCGGGGCGGACCACACTGCGACGACCGCCGGCAGCGTGCCTCCCTCGCCCATCGAGAGCAGAACGCCGTTGAGGACCAGGAACAAGAGCCCCATCGTCAGGCCGATGGCGATGCCGCGCACCATGCCTCCGGTGCGCCGCCCGCCCTTTGCCGCGGGCATCGCCAGCAACAGCATCAGGAGCGGCAACACGGGAGAGCACAGGCTTTTCTGCACCAGGGTCCGGTAGTGGGCGCCGGGGGCCGCTCCTGCCCACTCACCGACCAGAACCTTATGGCTCTTGCCGCTGGTCAGGCGCTCGGTGGGCAGGGCGATCTCCCGGAAATTACGTACCGTCGGAGCGTCCTCCCAGGGCATCGCGCCGCGGTGTTCGCCGACTGCACCATCGGGTGTGATGCACAAAATTTCGACATCGTCCAGTCGCCAGGACACGCCGTCGAACTCGGCCGCCGCGGCCTGAATCCGCCGGGCCAGAAGGCCTCCCTCATCGCGCTGGTAGCGGGTGACGTTCACAAGCCGCCGCCCGTCGTTCTCGACAGCGGCGAGGGAGATGATCTCCCGCCCCGCGCGCAGCCACAGCAACCGTTGGACCGCCTCGACGTCATTCTCGTCGGAGTCCGGAGAGACGGTGCTCCACCATTCCGCAAAGGCGCGTTCCGCCGCCGGAGCGACACGGTCGACGATGAGGAAATACGACACTGCGAGTCCTCCTGCCAGAGGCAGCAGGCATGCCAACAGACGGTAGGGCGACATCCCGGCGGCGCGCAGCATGTCGATCTCGTTGTTCTGCACCAGAGAACGAAAGGCCAGAATCGCGCCGAGCAGAACGGCCAGCAGGAACAACTGTTCTATGGCGAGCGGCAGCCGCAACAGGCTGAAGGTCATCGCGTTCAACGGATCGGAATGGGGGCCGAGCAGGCGGCGGATCGCGTCGAGCAGGTCCAGCAGCTCGACCAGCGTGCTCAACGCCAGAAGAACCGCGAGAAACCGCATCAGGAACAGCCGCGACAGATAGCCCACCAGGGTCATCGCCACCCTCGCCGCAAATGCCGGAACAGCGACCCGGCCCGGCCCAGGGCATCGTCCAGGACGGCAAGCGGCACGTCCAGGGGGTTCTCCCCCGGATTGCGCTGCACATGCCGGAACAACAGGCACGAAAGACCGGCGAACACCGCCAGGCTCAGCCACATCCACCCCACCTGGAGGCGTTCGGAGGCGGCAAGGCCCTGCAGGGTCTGCAACACGTAATGATACAGCACCAGCACAACCGCGCCGACGGCGATGCCGACGCTCTTGCGGCTGCGCTTTGCCGCCAGGGCCAGGGGAATCGCCAGAAGCGGCAGAAATGGCAAGGCAAACGCGCGGATCAGGCGGGCATGGAGTTCGGCTCGCGCCTCGGATTTCGTCCAGCCGCCGCGCGCCGCGCGGTCTCCCCGCGCCAGTTCGCCCAGGCTGAGTTCGCGCACATCGTTGCCGCGCGCGCGAAACGGCGCCACCGTGGTGGCGAAGTCCCTCTGCAGCATCACATCGTCGAAACGGGTGACGGTGGGAGCCCCCGCCTCCCGCACCTCCAGCCGCACGCCGTCGAACAGCCGCAGCCGGTAATAGGCGTTGCCCGGCCCGAACAGCAGAGTTCCCGTCCGCGCGGTGACGGTGACGTCCCGGCCATTCTGCTGCATGTGGATGAATACGCCGGAGAGCTCGCGGCCCGTCTCGCTCACGCGATCGACGGATACCGTCGCGTCCTTGTCGACGCGGGAGAAGGAAAGCTCCGGAATGCGCGCCGCCCAGGGAATGTTCATCACCAGATAGTGGATCGCCCGGTAGTCGTAGCGGGTATAGGGCTGGGCATAGCCGTAGAGTCCGATGCTCAGCCCGGTCAAGGCCAGGGCGGCACCAAAGAAAGGGAGAGAAAAGCGGAAAGGCGAGATGCCACCGGCCAGCAGAGCGTCGAATTCGCTGTCCTGATTGAGCCGTGACACCACCAGGACGATGCTGACGAAGAAGCCTGCAGGCAGGGCCAGGCCCAGATAGTGCGGCAGCAGCATCAGTACCATGCGCCAGACCAGATCGAGAGGCCCTCCCTTCATGCTGACCAGGTCGAACAGGCGCAGCAGCCGCTCCATCACCAAGGAGATCAGGACCACCGCCAGGGCGACCGCCAGCCTTTTCGACAATTCCGTCAGCAGGTAGCGGTCGATCCGTTTCATGGCGGCGCCCGCCCCAGAAGCTCCTCGGCTAGGCGCAGATCGGCGGGATGGTCGACGTCGATCGCCGCTTCGGCGAACGGCATGTCGACGGCGACCACCCGTGCTCCGACCTTGCCCTCCAGCAGGCGCAGCGCCTGCACCAGGGACAGGCGTCTGCAACCAAATCGCAACAGCGGCAGAAGGCCGAGGTGGCGGACCATCGCCCAGGGGCGCTTGCGGTCGTGTTCCAGCCGCCGCCAGAACGCGACGACCTGCGCCCCGCCGCCCGGCCCCAGGTAGAACAGATTGCAGCCGCTGAACCGCCTGTCCCCGAATCGCCAATAGGTGCGCCGCGTCGTAGGATAGCGCGCGGCGATCGTCTCGCGGCTGGCGACGCCCACCGCGGCGCCGGTTCCCGCAGGCAGGTGATCGAGAAAGTGCCGCACCATGGCTGGCGTCAGCAACGGATGATCAGCCGTGGTGACGAGAAGCGGCGCCGCCGCGCCCGAGCGCTCCAGCGCCGCGGCGACGGTGGCGCAAGGCGACGCACCGACAGGGACCACCTCGAAGCGCGCCTTGTCCGCCAGCGCATCGAGCGCCGCAGTCACGTCCGGCGTGGCGTCGATGGCGATGCCGGGAACGCAGAACGGCAAGGCCTCGCGCAGAGTCATCACCACCCGCTCGATCATCGGCACGCCCGCGACCGACGCCAGAGCCTTGTGGGACACTCCGGCGGCGCGCGCGACGACATCGTCGCCGTCCCGCCGCCCCGCCAGAATCAGCACGTGCAACGGCTGCTCGATCATCGCAGGGCTCTTTCATACAGACGATAGGTTTTGTAGGCCGGACCGCACAAGGCCTCTGCGACGGCACGCATCGAGCGGTTGTCCTCCAGCACCCAAGAGATTTCCACGGCACGCATTTCCCGCTTCAGGACCTCGCGCCGCAACGTGCCGATCAGCAGGAACGGCAGCGCACCGCCGAGCAGGGTCTTCGACATCCGCTTGCGCACCCCCATCAGCGGCACCCGCGCAGTGGCCAGCCGACGCATCCGGATGCGCCAGAGGAGCCGCGCCCACCCCAACGGCAGCAGATGTCCGTTCAAATCGGAGATCGCCTCGTTGAGATTGGGCAGACATACGATGAAGGCCACCGCCTCCCCGTCCGCCTCGGCGAACCAGACCAGTCGCTCATCGATCAGCGGCCGCAGTTCACGGGCCAGCACTTCGACCTCCTCACCGGTGATCGGCACGAACCCCCAGTTGTCGCGCCAGGCGTCGTTGAAAATTTCCACCAGGCGGCGCACCTCTCCCCGGTAGTCGTTCCAGCGCAGCGGCCGGATCGCGACGCCGGAAGGCGGAGGCCTGTCCATGAGGCCGCGCAGCGTCTCCGGCACGTCGCGCGCGCACGTCATGCGATAGGCCAGGATATCCTTGGCCGGGCGATATCCGGCCGCCGCAAGGCGCTTCCCGAGATAGGGCGGGTCGTGTGGCATCATCAGCATCGGCGGCGTCGCGAAGCCGTCCACCAGCACCCCACTCTCCTCGTTGATCGACAGGTTGAACGGACCGCGCACCCGGTCCATGCCGCGTGCCCTCAGCCAACCCTGGGCCGCGCCCAACAGGGCGGTGAAGGTCTCGGGGTCGTCCTCGGCAGCGATCAGGCCGAAATGCCCGATCCCCGGATCGCGTTCCAGGGCGAGCGGGTCGACCTGGGCGCTGATCCGCCCGACCGCGCGCCCACCGCGCCGGGCGATCCACATCCCGACGTCGGCACGCCGCAGATACGGCGTACCGCCAGGGGAGAGCGCCCGGCGGCGTTCCAGCAGCAACGGCGGCACCCAGTTGGGATCGCTGCGATAGAGATCGAAGGGCACGCGGATGAAGGCTTCGAGCTCACGTCGCCCGTCCACCCGTTCGATGCGAGGAGATACGTTCATCGGATGATCCCCCTGCGGAACAGTCCGGCGACCACGCACGGCGCCGCCAGCAGCGGATGACGGCGTTGCCAGGGAGTCAGCCCGACGCGCCGTCCAGAATGGCGTTCGAGCTTGCCAACGATATAGTCGACGCCGCCTTCGAAGGTGAAACAGGCCTTTGCCAAGCGCGCCAGATTGAGCGCCTTGCCGAGCCTCCGCCTGCGCCGCCACGCCGCGCGGGCCGCAGCGGTAGTGCCGCCGGGCAAGACGCGGCGGAGGGAACCTTTCGCACCGCAGGCCAGCTCTCCATCGCAAAGCGCCGCGGTCAGCAGGGCGTCGTAGCGGGCAGCGTCCGCGGCATAGAGGGTATAGGCGCGGGAGGCCTTTTCGACGCGCAATTCGGCATCGTAGGTATGGCGGAACAGGGTAAGCCAAAGCTCCTCCGCGGTCGTGGTCTCGGGACAGAGGCGCACCGCCCAATGCACCGCCGTGACCACCGCCTCGACCAGCGCCGCAGCGACATCTCGGCAGGCCGTGGGGTCGCGGCAATAGGCCAAGACGGCGGGCTGGCAGAACCGCGCCCACAGCGTGGTGTCGAGGCTCTCCGACCGCATTCGGTGACGGAACTGCGCCAGGGAGATCACCGCCATCTTGAAACCGGCGGTGCCGTTCGCACCGGGGAGAAAACGGACTGTCGGCGGCAGCATCCGATTGGCCAGCGCTGCGATACACCCGCCATGGAAAGCACGGTAGTCGTCGACGAGCACGTAGACGTCGGCGGGCGCCGCCGCGGTGCCACCGTCGCGCAGGTGCGCGCCGTAGAACAGCACGGCGGCGACGCTGCCGCCGCGGGCGAGGTCCGCCGCGGCGCTCCGGACCTCCTCCGGGACCGGACGCTCCAACTCCGTCTGCAAAAAGGAACGCAGATAGACGCGATCGGGCATGGTTTCCCCCTCCGGCCTAGACTACGAACCGCACGGAGGGGCCGGTGCGCAGGAGAACGCCACCCCCTCCCGGCTCGAAGAGTTCACCGTCGACGACGAACGGGGCATCCAGCCGCAAAGACAACGCGCCCGTCCGTCCGCCTTCGCATCCCCTGTCCGGATCGCTGCGCAGACGGCCGCGCCAAGCCGCCCACAGAGCCGCGGTCAAGCGGTGCGGCGGCGCCCACATCACGAGCCAATGGAGCGGCCCGCCGCCCTGCGGTGGGAACGGCCAGAAGCCCAGCATCAGCCGCTCCAGGGTCGTCGCCAGCAGCAGGAAGCACGGCCGCGGCGGAGCCGCACCGGTGGACAGGTTCATCGCGCCCTGCGCCGCAGGATGCCCCCGCAGGCTCTGCCAGGCCACCCGCGCCAGGGTCAGGATGACCGCCGGTCCCCGTTTGATTCCCCGGCGGTGCGCCCAGGTTCCGGACATCCGCGTGGCATGGACGAACACCCCGCCGCCGAGCAGGAATCCCCGCACCAGCCACGACGGATCGTCGCGGCGGACGATCTCCAGGCAGGGGCGTTGCGCCCAACGGATGGCCGACGGATCACCGCGCAGGCGGTCCAGCAGGCGGCGCAGCCCGGCCACACCGCTGCCCCATGACCCGACGTCACTGGCGACCAAATTGGTCTTGCCCGAAGGCAGCAGGGCGATGGCCGGCCAGTCGCCGTCCGGCGGCAGGGCGGAGAGCACGTCCCGTAGGGTGCCGTCGCCGCCATCCACGGCGAGCGTCCCGACGCCGCGGCGAACGAAATCCGCCAGCACCGACGGCAGCTCCGCGAGGCTTGCGGGCGCCGCGAAGGCCACGTCGGTTTGGGCTTCGGCGAATCCGGCGAGCGCCGAGGTTCCGGCATTACCGTCGCTACGGGGGTTGCTGATGACGCCAAGACGGATCATTCGGCCATCCACGAAACGACCGGGCGCACCCGTCGTGAGATCAGCGCCTGGAACAACTGAACGGTATGGACGAGCACCGAGATCGCGGTCCACGCCGCCGTCGCCGCCATCCCCCAACCGGGAGCGCCGCAGACCATCGAAACGCTGAGAATGAGAAGGATCGGGTTGCGACGCGCCACCACCAGGCGGAACAGGCTGTCGAACCGGCGCCAGACGTGGATGTGCATGCCGAAAAGATGCTTGAACACCCCTTCCTGCAGCCGCAGCACCACGTAGCCCCCCACCACCGCCGCGAGCGCCGCCTCGGGCAGCGGATAGGCGGCGCCGGCGGCGAGACAGCCCGTGTGCCACGCCCACCACCAGAACGGCGGCGAAATCAGATCGATGCCGTGGTCGAAGATGTTGCCGAACGGCGTATAGGTGAGGGTGCAGCGGGCAAGCTTGCCGTCCACGGTATCGAGGAAGGTCATCAACCAGGCGGCAGCCAACCCTGCCGCGAACCAGCCTTGGATGAACAGGAACGGCACGACGCAGGTGAGAAGCAGGCCGGTCAGAGTCACCGCGTTGGGGCTGATACCGCGTTCCGCGCACCAGCGCGTCGCCCACCGTGCAGGGCACGGCCAAAGATACTTCGTCACAATGTCGGTGACGCCCTTGTAGGATCCGCCGAAAGTCGCCTTTTCGGCGGCGGCGACGGTCTCTGCGGTCAGCGGCATCACCTCCGGGACCAGACGCTTGCGCAACGCCGGCAAATAGATCGGCGCGCCGGCGCCGCAGGAGATTTCCCGGATGCCGGGCGGCAGTGCCGCCGTGAGGAAGGCCGCATACACCGCCGCCGCGTCGGCGGCGGAAACATGGGCCGCGAGCACGACCCCGCGCACCGTCAGCGCGACACCCGGCAGTTCCGCCCGCAGCAGGCCGAGCAGCGCGGGATCGACCACCCAGTCGGCGCGCAGCATCAGGCAGGGCGCATCGCCGCGGACCTCGCCTGCCACCTCGGAAACCCCGGTCTTCAGCAGGATGCGGCGCGCACGCTCCGTACCGCTCATGCCCCACAGGCGAACCGGGCACGTACCCACGACGACACCGTACGGCGGCGGAACCGGAGAAGACGGTGCGTGCGCCCTCATGCGTCGATGCTCCCGTTGCCGATCATTCCCATGTGGCCGCCGACGGCGGAGATGGTCTCGACCGCATAATCGATCTGGGCCGCCGTATGGGCGGCGGTGACGCTGCATCGCAGCAGCGGCTCCGGCGTCGGCGTGGCCGGCGGCAGAGCGAGATTGACGTAGACCCCGGCCTCCAGCAGCGCCGTCCAGAAACGGACGGCGGTCGGCGTGTCGGGCATGCGGATAGCCACGATCGGACCGGCCTCGCCGCCGAGCGCGAATCCCGCGCCGGCAAGGCCGTCGTAGAGACGCCGGGCATTGGCGTGCAGGGTCCGGCGCAGGACCGGGTTCTGCTCGACCCGCTCCAGCGCCGCGAGTGCGGCCGCGGCCACGGCCGGCGGCAGGGAGGCGGTGAACATGTAGGGGCGGCAGGCCAGCCGCAGCACATCGAAACCCGGCAGGTCCGAAAGAGCGAACCCGCCGATGCCGCCGAGGCTCTTCGAAAAGGTGCCGACGATCACGTCCGCGTCCGCTTCGACGCCGGCCTCCTCCGCCGCGCCGCGCCCGTTCTCTCCGAGAACGCCGAAGGCGTGCGCTTCGTCGACGAGCAGGCAGGCCCCGGCGGCGCGCTTGATCTCGGCGATCTCGGCCAGGCGGGCGCGGTCGCCCAGCATGCTGTACAGCCCTTCGACGACGATCAACCGGTCGCCCGGCGTGCCCTCCAGGCGGCGCAGGCGGCGGGCGAGATCGCCGGGGTCGTTGTGGCGGAAGCGGATCACCTCCGCGGCGCCCAGACGGCAGCCGTCGTAGATGCTGGCGTGGCTGTCGGCATCGATCAGCAGGTGATCGCCGCGCCCGGCCAGGGTCGACATCATTGCCAGGTTGGCCTGATAGCCGGTGGTGAACACCAGAGCGCTGCGGCGCCCGAAGAAGGAGGCCAGGCGCGTTTCCAGCGTGCGGTGCCCCAGATAGGTGCCGTTGGCGATGCGCGAGCCGGTGGTGCCGCTGCCGAAGGCACGCAGGGCCGCGACACCGTGCGCGATCACCTCGGGATCGCAGGTCAGGCCGAGATAGTTGTTGCTGCCGAGGATCAGAACCGGGCGCCCGGCGACCGTCGCCTCCGTCGCCGAGGCGACGGCATCGAAGCAGACCGCGAAGGGGTCGGTCCCCTCGCCCCGCACCGCCTCGTGCGCGCACCGCAGCGCCTCGAACTTGTCGAGAATGCTCATGGTGCGTCCTTCGCTCCCAAGGCGTGCAGCGCACCGGCCAGATCGGCGACGGTTTCCACCTCGACGATGCGGTCCATCGGCAGGGAGACGTCGAAGGCGTCCTCCAGCCACATCACGAAATTCATCACGGTCAGGGAATCCAGCCCCAGATCGCCCATGATTGATGTCCCCGGACCGATCTCGACGCCGGGCGGCACGAGGGTGTGCAGCCGGGCAACGATGGTCTCGGTAATGTCCGCTTCAGTCGGCATATCGTACTTCCTTTGATTCGGCAGATGCCGTGGCGTGCAACCAGCGCAGGGTCTGCCGCAACCCATCCTGGAGATCGATCCGCGGAATCCAGATCGCGGGCGGCGGCTGGCGGTCGCCGTCACTCGACCAGTCGCGGTGGAACAGCTCCCGGACCTTGCCCGGCCCCAGCATTGCGGCGCGTCCGGTGACGGCCGCCGCCGCCGCGTTCAGCCAGGCGGCGGCCCGAAAGACCGGCCGCGGCACCTCCACGAGGCGGGCCCGGCCGCCGGAAGCGGCAAGGATTTCCCGCGCCAGCTCCCGCCAGGCGTAGCCGTCGACGCGGCGGTCGGAGAGTTCGAACACGCCCCCCGGCATGCCGGGGGCGGCGAGCGCGGCGACCGAGA
>JBFWJB010000093.1:0-9575 GCA_050253435.1 Rhodospirillaceae bacterium | reverse complement strand
CCGGTAGATGCCTTTTTTGACGAACTCTCCCACCTGTTGCAGGTTGGCGTGCCCGGGGACCAGCGTGGTCCACGAATTGGCGATGCCGATCATCGGGCGGCCGTCCAGCTCGTCGTTGGAATAGCCCATGGCCTTGTAAAGGGAACGATAAAAGCCGCTGCCTTCACCCCGTAAAATCGCCTCACTATCATACTTACGCATCGTCGTGCTCCCTTTTACAGGCAGCCTTGTGGCTGTTCGTGATTGTTTTTCAAAGCCCTCCCGGGAGGGATGAGGTGTGCGAACCTGGATGGATGCGAACGTGCATCGCCGGGACCGTCCTTTTGAAGAAGCCTGCGGCCGACCCGGGGCTCTTCCTCCGGGCGCGTCCTCCCCGCCATGGGGCCGGGAGGACGCGGTTAAAGCCGATCCGCTAGATTAGACCGACGGAAACCAGAATCATCAGCGTGATGATGGAAATCAGCGAACCCACCATGCAGGGCGCGGTGATGTACTTGAGCCCCTGCTTGGTGTTCAGGTTGAAGAACTGCGACATGATCCAGAAGCCGCTGTTGTTCAAATGGTTGAGCGTCAGGGTTCCGCAGCCGATGGCGAGGGTCGCGGCGACCGGGGACAAGCCCAGAGCATCCATCATCGGCAGGATGATGCCCGCCGCGGTCAGCCCGGCGGCGGTCATGGAGCCCACGGCGGTCATCAGGATCGCAGCGGTCAGGTAGGGCACCAGAATCGGCAAGATGTGGCTGGACGTGACCATGACGCCCAGTTCCTTGATCGCCGGCGCGGTCTTGAGGATGCCGCCCATGGCGCCGCCCATGGCGGTGATCAGCAGAGGCAGCAACGCGACGAGAAGCCCACGGCCCACCCAGGTGCCGAAGACGATCTCCTTGAGGGATTCCTTGTCGCTTCCGGTGGTGTGGAGGTGATGGGCCAGCACCTTGTCGCCCTTGGCGAAGCCGAGCACCAGCGTGAACACCACGCCCAGCAGCAGCGCGATGACGCGGTCGCCCGTCGAGGTGAAGAAGACCCGCGCCGCCGTTCCTTCCCCCATGTACACCTTGGCGAAGGAGCCGAAGGTGATGAGCACCACCGGAATCAGCACCGGCAGCAGGGCCACGAAGGCATTGGGCAGGCCGGGCGCGTGGATGATGAGGTCCTCCACCTTGTCGGACTTGGCGGGCTCGAAGCCTTCCACGAAATCCGGGCGGGGGTCGATCCATTCCTTTTCGCACCATGTGCGCATCAGCAGCCAGGTGCCGAAGAAGGCCACGGCGCTGATGACCGTTCCCCAGAAGATGGTCATCCCCAGATCCGCTCCGTACATCAGGGCGATCGCCAGAATGCCGGGGGTCGGCGGGACGAGGGCGTGGGTCAGGAACAGGCCGAGGCCGGTGAACGCCGCCATCGAAGACATCGAGATCTTCCGCCGCAAGGCGAGGATGGAGGCGATGGGCGCCGTCAGCACCATGGTGATGTCGCCGAACACCGGAATGGAGACGATGAAGGCAGTGAGGGAAGGCGCGAGTTCGAGCGCCTTGCCCCGGAACAGGCGGGTAAAGAAATTGGCGATGGCGGTCGCCGCGCCGGTGTCCTGGATACCCATGGCGAGAATGGAGCCCAGGATGATGGTGACCCCGATCCCCTTGAGGGTACCTCCGAACCCGGCGTTGACCAGATTCACGGAACCGATAACCCCGTTCCCGAGCGCAAGCCCCAGTCCCAGGCTCGTCAGGAAAAGGGCGAGCACCGGGTGCATCTTGCATTTCATGATCAGCAAGATCAGAGCGGCGATCGCAACGACCAACGTAACAAGGAATATTCCAGGCGTCATGGCAGCGGATATCGGGTTCATTATTGTTCTCTCCCAGTTCAATCTATGATGAAGAAAAAGCAGACAGAACTCATACAGCTAACTACTTCCGCAGATCGAGGGCGACATCGAGGATCATGTCTTCCTGGCCGCCGACCATGCGGCGGCGGCCAAGCTCGATGAGGATCTCGCGGGTATCGATGCCGTAGGCGCGGGAGGCCTTTTCGGCATGCCGGAGAAAGCTTGAATAGACGCCCGCGTAGCCGACCGAGAGGCTTTCGCGATCGACGCGCACGGGGCGGTCCTGCAATGGCCGGACGAGGTCGTCGGCGGCGTCCATCAGCTTGAACAGGTCGCAGCCGGTCTCCACGCCCTTGCGGTTGAGCACCGCGATCAGCGCCTCGATCGGCGCGTTTCCGGCGCCCGCGCCCATCCCGGCAAGCGAGCCGTCGACGCGCACCGCGCCCGCCTCGATGCCGGCGACCGCATTGGCGACGCCGAGGGTGAGATTGTGGTGGGTATGGATTCCGACCTCGGTCTTCTCATCCAGGCCATCCCGCAGCGCGCGCACGCGCTCGGCGCAGCCTTCCGGCAGCAGCGCCCCGGCGGAATCGGTGATGTAGACGCATTCGGCGCCGTAGCTTTCCATCAGCTTGCCCTGCGCCACCAGTTCCTTGGGCTCGAGCATGTGCGCCATCATCAGGAAACCCACGACATCCATGCCGAGGGCGCGGGCCGCCTCGATGTGCTGGCACGAAACGTCGGCCTCGGTGCAATGCGTCGCGATGCGCACGGAACGCGCGCCCGCCGCATAGGCCCGCTTCAGGTCGCTCACGGTGCCGATTCCGGGCAGGAGCAGCACCGTCACCACCGCGTGGGTGCACACCTCGGCCACCGCAGATATCCATTCGGTATCGTCATGGGCGCCGAAGCCGTAATTGAAGGTCGAGCCGGTCAGACCGTCGCCGTGGGTGATCTCGATCGCATCGACCTTGGCCGCATCGATCGCACGTGCGATCGCGGCCACGCTCTCGAGCGAATACTGGTGGCGGACCGAGTGCATCCCGTCACGCAGGGTGACGTCCTGGACGTAGAGCTTGTTCTTGTTCGGACGCGCCATCATGCAATCTCCTTGGCGAGAATTCGGGCAGCCCAATGGTCTGCGGTGACGAGGGCCGCCGAAGTCATGATGTCGAGGTTGCCGGCATAGGCCGGCAGGTAATGCGCGGCCCCCTCGACCTCGAGCAGGACGGTGGTCTTCAATCCGGAAACGAAGCCGATTCCGGGAATCCGCAACGGCGCATCCTCGCCGATGGTTTCGAACTGGACGCTCTGCTTCAGACGGTAGCCGGGCACGTATTTCTGCACCGCGGCGGCCATTTCGTGGATCGACGCCTCGATGGCGGCCCTGTCGCCGCCCTGCGACAGCGTGAACACGGTGTCGCGCATCATCAGCGGCGGTTCCGCCGGATTGAGGATGATGATCGCCTTGCCGCGCTCGGCGCCGCCGAGAATCTCGATCGCCTTCGACGTCGTCTCGGTGAATTCGTCGATGTTGGCGCGCGTCCCCGGCCCCGCCGACTTCGACGCAAGCGAGGCGACGATCTCGCCGTAGACCAGACGGTCGACGACGCGCTTGATCGCATAGATCATCGGAATGGTCGCCTGGCCGCCGCAGGTCACCATGTTGACGTTGGGCTCGTCGATGTTGGCGTCGCCGTTGATCACGGGAATGGTGAACGGGCCGATCGCCGCCGGGGTCAGATCGACGACCTTCTTGCCGTCGCGTTGCAGCAGGGCATTGTTATGCAGGTGCGCCTTCGCGGAAGTGGCGTCGAAAACCACCCGGATGTCCTGGTAGACGGGCATCTTCAACAGCCCTTCGATTCCTTCGTGGGTGGTCGGGACATGCATGCGTGCGGCGCGGGCGAGGCCGTCGGATTCGGGGTCGATGCCAATCATCGCACCCATTTCCAGATGCTTTGATTTGCGCATCACCTTTATCATCAAGTCGGTCCCAATATTTCCGGAACCGATTATGCCACATTTGACTTTTCTCATTCGGACAAGCTCCAGATTAAGCGCATGCATCAGGATGTGATTTACATAAGCATATCGCAATAATGCGCATATACATGACGCATACTGTTCAGGCACAGATATAGATCACATTTTTCTGGCATTTTAACTGTGCGGCGACTGTTGGGGAGCCACACGCACCGTCCTCCCTGGATTCGTTTGGTTCTTTATACTGAACCAATGGTTTTATATAAAAAACCACGCCCGCGTCCTCCATGCAAGAAAAATCCGCGCGGCGGTCCCGGAAAATCGGACAAGGCGTCAAGCCTTTCCCGATCCTGAAACGGAGAAGGGTTTGGGAAAACCGGCGTGGGAGATCGCCCCCTGCACCGGCGTGATCGGCGGGGGGGGAAGCACCCTTGCTTAAACCGGTGAGTGCGCGGCGGCGGAGGACAATGGGGGCAAGCGCCGCCGGAAGACGCGCCGATGCGGATATTCGCGCTGCCGTGCGGCAATGGGCAGACGGGCGCTACGGCGCGATGGCCGCCCCCGGAAACGGAAAAACCCGCCGCAAAAGCGGCGGGTTGGAATTGGTGGAGCCGAGGGGAATCGAACCCCTGACCTCCGCAGTGCGATTGCGGCGCTCTCCCATCTGAGCTACGGCCCCGCAGGACGAGGCGGGGATAATGCTGAGATGTTTTCCCCCTGTCAAGGGTTGTCGTGCGGCACTTGCGCCGTCCCGGCCGAGACGCTACCTTCTTGGCCTCCGACCCTGAAAAAAGCGAGCCGAATTCATGGACGTCATCCTCGGACCCCTGATCACCGTCATCCAGATGGCCCTGAATCTCTATGTCTGGCTGATCATCGTCCAGGCGGTGATGAGCTGGCTGATCGCCTTCGGCATCATCAACACCCGCAACCGCTTCGTCTATCTGGTCGGCGACTTCCTCTATCGCATCACCGAGCCGCTGTTGCGCCCGATCCGCAACTTCCTGCCCGATCTCGGCGGCATCGACCTGAGCCCGGTGGTGCTGCTGCTCGCCATCGTCTTCCTGCAGAACGTGCTCGCCCGCATCGCCATGCGCTACATCGGGTTCTGAGGCATGCCGCCCGGCCTCGCTGCGGCCGCGCAGCCCGCCGCGGGCGGCGTGCGCGTGTGCGTGCGAATCACCCCCAAGGCGCGGCGCGACGGCGTCGAAGGCCTGGCCGAAACCGCGGCGGGCGGCGCGGAGGTGCGCGTCTCCGTCACCGCGGTGCCGGAGGACGGCAAGGCCAACCGCGCCCTTATCAAGCTGCTCGCCAAGCTCTGGGGGGTGCCGAAAAGCGCCGTCGAAATCGTTTGCGGGGAGACCGACCGCCACAAGATTCTGTCGATCTCCGGCGATCCTGAGCGTATTCTCCGCCGCATCGCAGAGACCCTGCCGGACAAAGGCCAAGCATCATGACCAAGACCGCCCCCGCCCGCATCATCGACGGCAAAGCCGTCGCCGCCGCGATCCGCGCGGAGCTTGCCCAGCATGTCGCGATCATCCGCGAGCAGCGCGCTGTGCCGCCGGGCTTGGCGGTGATTCTCATCGGCGACGACGCGGCAAGCCAGGTCTATGTGAAGAGCAAAGAAAAGCTCGCCACCGAGGCAGGGTTCAGGTCCGTGGTCTACCGCCGCCCCGCCGACACCCCGGAGGAACCCTTGCTCACCCTGATCGAAGGGCTGAACGAGGACCCGGAGATCCACGGCATCCTGGTGCAACTGCCGGTGCCGCCGCAGATCGACGAAGCCAAGGTGATCGAGACGATCTCCCCCGAGAAGGATGTGGACGGCTTCCACCCGATGAACGTCGGCCGCCTCGCCACCGGACAGGACGCGCTGATCCCGTGCACGCCTCTCGGCTGCCTCACCCTGCTTAAGCGCGAACTCGGCGACCTCTCGGGCAAGCGCGCCGTGGTCGTCGGGCGCTCCAATATCGTCGGTAAGCCGATGGCCACCCTGCTGCTGCGCGAAAACTGCACCGTCACCATGGCGCACTCGCGCACCCGCGACCTGCCCGCGGTGTGCCGCGAAGCCGATATCCTGGTGCCTGCCATCGGCAAGCCCCGCTTCATCCGGGGCGACTGGGTGAAACCCGGCGCCGCGGTGATCGACGTGGGGATCAACCGTGTCGATGCGGGCAAGGGCGACGGCTCCACCCGCCTCGTCGGCGACGTGGACTTCGACGAAGCGGTCAAGGTGGCGGGCGTGATTACCCCGGTGCCCGGCGGCGTCGGGCCGATGACCATCGCCATGCTGCTGCGCAATACCCTGGAAGCCTACTGCCGCATCCACCGCATCGCCTTCCCGCTCGCCTGAAAAACCAAACCTTTGCGGGGGGACTCGGTCCCCCCACGCCCCCCATAACTTTTGGTTTTTGCGCGAAGCGCGAGAGAACCGTCACGCGGCGTGACGGTTGATGGCCGCTGCGCGGCAAAAAACTTAGGGGAGGTCTGGAGGGTCCGCGACCCTACAGAAAGTTTTCCCCTTGTGAAGGCGGTCACGAATTCTTCACCCCCGGAAGAGCACGGGCGCGCTAGAGTTTCCTCCTCTTCTTACGCGTCCGGGAGATTTCCGATGAGCGGCGGCGTTTACAACGTGTTGTTCCTGTGCACCGGGAACTCGGCGCGCAGCATCATGGCCGAGGCGATTCTCGCCCGCGAAGGCGCGGGCCGGTTCCACACCTTCAGCGCCGGCAGCAAGCCGCGCGGCGAGATCGACGGAACGGTCTTGAAGATCCTCAAATCCACCAACTATCCGGTCGAGCACCTGCGCTCCAAATCGTGGGAGGAGTTCGCCGCCCCCGATGCGCCGGCGATGGACTTCGTGTTCACCGTCTGCGATTCCGCCGCCGCCGAGGCCTGCCCGGTGTGGCCGGGCAGGCCGATGACCGCGCACTGGAGCCTGCCCGACCCCGCCGCCTTCACCGGCAGCGAGGCGGAGAAGGCGGCCTTCTGCGCCGACATCATGCGCATGCTCAACACCCGCATCGGAATTTTCGTGGCGCTGCCGATCCGCGGCCTCGACCGTCTCGCTCTGCAGCGCCGCCTCGACGCCATCGGCGCAGAGGCCTCTGCCGAGGCCTGAACCCGCCCCCGCAGTGAGGCCGGTCATTTTTTCCGGCATTCTTTATTTCGTTATTTAGCGAAATGATGTTAGTGTCCACCCATGATCGACGCCCTCGAAACCGCCGCCAAGGCCTTGGCCGACCGCAACCGCCTGCGCATCCTCAAAATGCTGGAGGACGGCGAGCTGTGCGTCTGCCAGATCGTCGCGGTGCTGGGGCTTGCCCCCGCCACCGTCTCCAAGCACCTTTCCCTACTCAAGGCCGCCGGGCTGCTGCAGCAGCGGCGCGACGGGCGCTGGGCCTATTACCGCCTCGCCCCACGCGGCGAAGGCGGCTTCGTGTCTGGCTTGCTGGCGCTCGCCGCGGCGCTGCCCGCCGACGACCCGGTGGTGGCCGCCGACCGCGGGCGGCTCGCCCAGGTCGGCGCCATGGACCTTTCCGAGGCCTGCGTCCAGGCCTTCTCCTCCCCCCGCGACAAGGATGCCCCGATGCGCGAAGCCCCCTACTCCGTGCTCTTTCTCTGCACCGGCAATTCGGCGCGCAGCATCATGGCCGAGGCGATCCTCAACGCCGAGGGCGGCGGCCGCTTCCGCGCTTTCAGCGCGGGCAGCCGCCCGAAGGGCGCGCTCGACCCTGCGGTGATGAAGCTGTTGCAGGCCACCGGGTTCTCCACCGCGGGCCTGCGCTCCAAATCGTGGGACGAGTTTGCGGTTTCCGGCGCGCCCGCCCTCGACTTCGTGTTCACCGTCTGCGACAACGCGGCGGGCGAGGTCTGCCCGATCTGGCCGGGGCAGCCGGTAACCGCGCACTGGGGCCTGCCAGACCCCGCCGCCTTCCAGGGAAGCGAAACCGAAAAACTCGCCTTCTGCGCCGAGGTGATGCGCATGCTGCGCACCCGCATCGGCCTGTTCTGCGCCCTGCCGCTCGCCTCGCTGGACCGCCTGTCGCTGCAGCGCCGCCTGCAGGACATCGGCCGCGAGCGCGCCGCAGTGGAAGCCGCACGGTGAGCGCCGTCCCGGCCGGCCGGCGGCTGTCGTTTCTCGACCGTTTTCTGACCCTGTGGATCTTCGCCGCGGTGATCGGCCCGCCGGTAATGCTCGGCCTGGTGCACGTGGCGCTGTTCTTCCGCCGCGCCCTCTTCCCGGCCCAAGAGGCGGCCTGACCCCTTCCCTCCATCCCGCAACGAGGTTCCCCAATGTCCGATATCCACGACCTGGTCCGCGAACGTTACGGCCGCATCGCCAAAGAGGGCGGCACCGGCCCCGGCTGCTGCGCACCGCAATCCGCCTGCTGCGGCGACGCGGCGGAAAAATCGCGGCGCATGGGCTATGCCGAGGCGGAGCTCGCCGCCGCGCCGGAGGGCGCCAACCTCGGGCTGGGCTGCGGCAACCCGCAGGCGATCGCGGCCTTGCGCGCGGGCGAGGTGGTGGTGGACCTGGGCAGCGGCGCTGGGTTCGACGCCTTTCTCGCGGCGCAGCAGGTGGAGCCGGAGGGCAAGGTGATCGGCATCGACATGACCCCCGAGATGCTCGATAAGGCCCGCGCCAACGCCCGCAAGGTGGGAGCGGCCAACGTCTCCTTCCTGCTCGGGCGGATTGAGGACCTGCCGCTGCCGGAAGGGGTGGCCGACGTGGTGATCTCCAACTGCGTGATCAACCTCTCCCCCGACAAGCCGCGCGTCTTCGCCGAGGCGTTCCGCGTGCTCAAGCCCGGCGGGCGGGTCGCCGTCTCCGACGTGGTGCGCATCGGCGCGATGCCTGCGGCGATGGCCGCAGACCCCGAAGGCCTGTGCGCCTGCATCTCCGGCGCGGCGACCCCAGCGGAAATCGAAGACTGGCTCGCCGCCGCCGGGTTCACCGAGGCGGCGGTGAGCCTGAAACCGGAAAGCCGGGAGATGATCGCGGGCTGGGCGCCGGGCAGCGGCGCGGAGGATTTCGTCGTCTCCGCGTTCATCGCCGCACGCAAGCCCGTGGCATAAAAACCCGGCCTGCCCCTAGCAATCCGACGGCAGTGCGCTTATTCCTTTGAAGGGTTCCGGTCCCGCGAGAGGGACCGGCGTTGTTTTGCGGAAAGTCCCGTGTCCGATTCGTCTATCCCTGCCGACCTGCCCCCCGACGCCACGGCAAAGCCCGCGCAGCGCCGCATTGTGCTCACCGGCGCGCTGCTGTGCATGATTCTCGCCGCGCTCGACCAGAATATCGTCAACACCGCGCTGCCGCGCATCGTCGGCGACTTGGGCGGGCTCGCCCACATCTCGTGGGTGTTCACCGCCTTCATGCTCACCGCCACCGCCACCACCACGCTCTACGGGCGGCTCTCCGACATCCACGGGCGCAGGCCTCTCTTCTTCATCGCCATCGGCCTGTTCATCGCGGGCTCGCTGCTCTGCGGTCTGGCGCGCAGCATGACCCAGCTCATCGCCCTGCGCGCGCTGCAGGGCCTGGGCGCGGGCGGGCTGCTGGTGCTGGCGCAGTCGGCGATCGGCGACGTGTTCACGCCGCGCGAGCGGCCGCGCTACCAGGGGATCATCACCGGCGCCTTCGCCCTCGCCTCGGTCGCCGGGCCGATCACCGGCGGCACCATCACCGAGTTCCTCTCCTGGCGCTGGGTGGTCTTCGTCAACCTGCCGATCGCGCTGGCCGCGCTGGCGATGATCG
>JBFWJB010000092.1:0-9713 GCA_050253435.1 Rhodospirillaceae bacterium | reverse complement strand
GCTGGAGCTGCGCCTGTTCCGCGGCACGCCGGAAAGCGCCGAGGGCGCGCTGCTGCGCGGCCGGGTGGTCGGCACCCTGGCCGCGGCGCGCGCGGTGCTGGTGGACGTGGGCGGCCCTGCGCCGGGACTGCTGCCGCTGGCCGACTGGCCGGGCGCGCCGGAGGACCTGGCCGAGGGCCGCGCCGTGGCGGTGGGCATCGAACGCCCGGCGCGCGCCGAAAAGGGCCCGCGGCTCACCGGGCGCATCCGCCTCGCCACGCCGCGGCTGATCTTCTCGCCCTTCCGCTCCGGGGTTTCCGTCTCGCACCGCCTCGCGGCGGAGGAGGCGCGCCGCCTTTCCGCCTGGGCGCAGGCGGGTGCGGAAGCGGGCGAGGGCTGGGTGGCGCGCGGCGCGGCGGCGGCCTTCCCCAACGCTGTGCTGGACCGCGACCGCGAGCGTCTGCGCCGCCGCTGGGCCGATGCGCAGGCGGCGGTGGCGGCGGGCGGGGCTCCCGCCTGCCTGGTGCCCGCGCCCGATCCGTTCGCCGAATGGCTGGCGGAGATGGCGGCGGAGGTGGCCTCGGTGGCGGTTTCCGGCGGCGTGCTCAACCACGCCGCGCGCGGCGTGCTGGTGGAGCGGGTGCCGCTGCTCGCCTCCCTCGGCGATCCCTTCGCCGAGGCGGGGGGAGAGGAGGCGCTGGAAGAGGCGCTTGCGCCCCTGGTTGCGCTCTCCGGCGGCGCGCGCATCAGCCTGGAGCCGACGCGCGCCTTCCTCGCCGTGGACGTGGACAGCGGCGGCGACGCCGGAGCGGAGGCGGCGCGCGCCGCCAACGACGCGGCGGTGGACCGCCTGGTCAAGGAACTGCGGCTGCGCAACATCGGCGGCGCGGTGGTGGTGGACATCATCCCCGAGGCGCGCAAGGGCCACACCGAGGCGCAGCGCAGGCGCCTGCCGGAGCGGCTGCGCGCCGCCGCGGCGGGCGATCCGCGCATCCAGGTGAACGGCATGACGCCCTTGGGGCATCTGGAGCTGGTGCGCGCGCGGCGCGGCCTGTCGCTCTATGAAGTGGTGGTCGGCGACACCCTGGGCGAGGGCGCGGCGGCGGCGGAGACCACCGCGCTCGCCATGCTGCGCGACTGGGTGGCGGACGCGAGAAGCGGCGCGCCCGCGCACCCGCAGGTGAGCCCCGCGGTGGCGGGCTGGCTCTCCGGGCCGGGCCGCGGCGCGGCGGCGGAGGCCGAAACCATGGCCGGGCAGAAGCTCGCCTGGCGCATCGCAGGAGACCGCGCATGACCGCAACGCCCCCCGCGGGCTGGAAACCCTGGCCCTGCCCGACCTGCGGCAAGCCCGCAACCTACGAGACCCGGCCCTTCTGCTCGCGGCGCTGCCGCCTTATCGACCTCGGCCGCTGGATCGACGGCGACTACGCCATCCCCGCGGTGGAGGATGACGACGACGCGGACTGGGAAACCGTCCACGACGGCGGCAAGGACGCCTAGGCGCGCTCGACCGTTGCGGCGCGCGCAAAGCCCAGCCAGGGCGGACGGCGCAATAAGCAAGGCATCCGGCATCATCCTTCCCTCTGGGGAGAGGGACGCATGTTGAAAACGCAATGAGATGGTGACACTCTACGCAAGAAGCCGTGAACCGTATAATTTAAAACGATAATCATCCGCATGCGTGGCGGTTCGAGCGGCGGTTTCTTCGGGAGGGCGGCATGAAAATCGCCATCGATGAGAGATGCGAATTCCTGGAGGAGTGCAGGTTCTTCAACAGTCCTCTCGCGCAGAATCAACAGAATCTCATAGCCCTTATGGACCTGTTCTGCCGCGGCGAGGAGGGCATGGAGTGCTGCCGTAAGCGCTTCCTCCAGGCGACGGGGAAGACCCCGCCCGACGGCATGCTGCCCAACGGGCAGATGCTGGCTTCACCGGCGACGGCCGAGGCCGGCTGATCCGTTTCCTCCGGCGGGCGATGGTGTAGGGTGTCGCCCCGGTTTCCCCTGCGCGGAAGGCTCCATGACCAACCCCCGCGGCATTTCCGCCGCCCTGGCCGCCGCCGTTCTGTTCGGCGCAAGCACGCCGTTCTCCAAGCTGCTGCTGGGCGATATCGGCCCGTGGCTGCTGGCCGGGCTGCTCTATCTCGGGTCCGGCGTCGGGCTCACCGCCCTGCGGCTGTTCGCACGCGGCGGGCAGGCGCGGCTGGGCCGAGGCGAGTGGCCCTGGCTTTTGGGCGCGGTGCTGGCCGGGGGCGTGGCCGGGCCGGTGCTGCTGATGTACGGCCTGGCGGGCGCCGCCGCCTCCACCGCGTCGCTGCTGCTCAATGCCGAGGGAGTGTTTACCGCGGTGCTCGCCTGGGTGGCGTTCAAGGAGAACGCCGACCGCCGCATCGTGCTCGGCATGGCCGCCATCGTCTGCGGCGCCGTGGTGCTGTCGTGGCCGGGGGGAGTGGTTGCCGCTTCCTGGCCTGCGCTTGCGGTGCTGGGGGCCTGCCTGTGCTGGGCCGTCGACAACAACCTCACCCGCAAGGTGTCGCTCTCCGACCCGCTGCAGGTGGCCGCGGTCAAGGGCCTTGCCGCCGGGGCGACCAACCTGGCGCTGGCCCTCGCCCTGGGGGCTTCATTGCCGCCGCCGGGCAGCGTGGCCGCCGCGGCGGCGGTGGGGGTCTTCGGCTACGGCCTCAGCCTCGCCACCTTCGTCGTCGCCCTGCGGGAACTCGGCGCGGCGCGCACCGGGGCCTATTTCTCCACTGCGCCGTTCGTCGGGGCGGCGGTCTCGGTGCTGCTGCTGGGGGAGGCGGTGACCCTGCGCCTGCTCGCCGCGGCGGCGCTGATGGGGGCCGGGGTGTGGCTGCACCTCACCGAGCGCCACGACCACCTGCATACGCACCAGGCCGTGGAGCACGCGCACGCGCACACCCACGACGAACACCACCGCCACCACGGCGGCGATGCGCCCGCGGGCGCACACGTGCATTGGCACCGCCACGAACCGCTGACCCACCGCCACCCTCACTACCCGGACGCGCATCACCAGCACCGCCACGACTGAACGCGGCGTCGGCTGGTCGATCGGCGGTGTTTGGAAAGGGAATGGTGCCCAGGGGCGGATTTGAACCACCGACACACGGATTTTCAGTCCGTTGCTCTACCAACTGAGCTACCTGGGCACACGCGGCGGAATGGGGTGTTCCCCATCGCGGCGGAGGACGAGTGTATAAAAAAGTTTCGGCCTTCTGTCCAGCGGGCAATGCGATTTTTTCGGTCCTTGGAAGATTTTTCTCCTCTCGCCGCCCGTTCGGGTGGTCTTCCCTGGAATTTTTTCATACACACGAAATTGCCATTACAAATTATGGGCTTATAATTCGGGCCTGCATCCATGGAAGCCTTGGCGCACCCCGGCGCCGCGTATCCGGGCGCCTTTGGGGGAGGAGAAAAAATGCCGGATTTTGGTAATCCTTTCAGTGTGTTGAAACACGACCGCAAGCTCACCCACGAGGAGCTTGTGCGGGCGATCCGCTTTATGGTCGCCGCGGAATACGAAGCCATTCAGCTCTACGAGCAGCTGGCGGAATCCACCGATAACGTCCTCGCGCAGAACGTCCTTCGCGACATCGCCGACGAGGAGAAGGTGCACGCGGGCGAATTCCTGCGTTTACTCAAAGAGTTGCAGCCCGATGAGGCGGATTTCTACCGCGAGGGCGCGGCCGAGGTGGAAGAGGAGTTTCTGGGGCAGGGGGCGCCGGGCGCGTCCGCCGGGGCCGCCGGGAGCGGCCTGGGAATCGGCAGCCTGAAAAAGACCGACGCGAGGAAAGGAGAGTGACCATGGACTTCCTGAGGAGGGAACTCGCTCCGATCAGCCGCCAGGGCTGGGAGGAGATCGACGCGATCGCGCGTCAGACCCTGAGCACCAACCTTTCCGGCCGCCGCATCGTCGATATCGACGGTCCGCACGGCATCGCGCGCTCCTGCGTGCCGCTCGGCCGCCTCACCGTGCCGAAGAAGCAGCCGGGCAAGGTGAACTTCGGCATCCACCAGAGCATGCCGCTGGTGGAGACCCGCGTCGATTTCACCCTGCAGACCTGGGAGCTCGACAACCTGGAGCGCGGCGCCAAGGATATCGACCTCGCCCCGGTGGTCGAGGCCTGCCGCGAGAGCGCGGCGTTCGAGGAAGCGGCGGTCTTCAACGGCTTCGAGGCGGGCGGCATGAGCGGCCTGCACCAGGCGGTGAAAGGCAAGGAGCTGCGCCTGCCGCTGGAGGTCAACGCGGTGGTGGATGCGGTGGCCGAGGCCCGCGGCCGCCTGCTCTCCGAAGGCGTGGAAGGCCCGGCCAGCCTGGTGGTCTCGCCGGAGCTGTGCAAGTTTCTCTCCCACGGCACCCAGGGCGGCACCCTGCGCGGCATCATCGAGCGCCACATGGGCGTGCCGGTGATCTATTCCGCAGCGGTGAAGGATGCGCTGATGGTGGCCGGGCGCGGCGGCGACTTCGAGCTCACCGTCGGCCAGGACTTCGCCATCGGCTATCACAGCCACACCGCGAGCGAGATTCGCCTGTTCGTGGTCGAATCCTTCGCCTTCCGGGTGATCGCGCCGGAAGCCCTGGTGGGCTTCAAGCTGATCTGATCGGGCGTGCCGCGCGGCTCCCTTGCCGGAGTCGCGCGGCGCCTTCTCCTCCTCCGTCAACCAGGCTTTGCCCAGGGTGCCGCCTTCGGTGTACACCTGTGGCCGCGGCGCAAGCGATTGGGACTGGAGACGGCGGAGTAGGGGAGAGATGGTTCCGGCATTGTTGTGCGTGGCGGTGGGGAGCTTCTCCGTCGCCGTCTATGCGCCGCGTTTCACCCTGTCGTGGGAACATTCCATCGAGAGCGTGGAATGGCGCGAGACTTGGCGCGTCCACACCAAGACGATGCGTCTCGTCGAGGCGCGGATCAAGGGCGCCGGCGCGGGCATAAAGCCGCCGAAGGACGCGGTGCTGAAGGACGGCTGGTTCGTCTATGTGCCGAAGGCGACGCCGCAAACCCGCCTGGTGATGCCGGACAGAGCGGATGCCAAGCCGGTGCGGCTGTGCCTGCCGGGCGACACCTGCCGCCCGATCCGCGTCTTCCTGCCGCGCGAGGCGCCCAAGGACGCGCCGGTGATCCTGACCCTCGAAAAAGAAAACGGGTGCCGCCCCGAGGAGGGCGGCACCCCGCGTTAGGTTGGGTCTTGCGCCTTACTCGGAGAGCGCCAGCCGCACGTCGGCGACGATCGCTTTTTCGGCGTTGACCAGAACCGGGTTGAAGTCCGCCTCGACGATCTCCGGGAAGTCCGTCGCCATCTGCGACATCGCCACCAGGATGTCCTCGAGCGCCTGCAGGTTCACCGGCTTTTCGCCGCGCGCGCCCGCCAGCAGCTTGTAGGACTTGATCTCGCCGATCATCGCCCGCGCCTCTTCGCGCGTCACCGGCGCGAGGCGGAAGGAGATGTCCTTGAGGATCTCCACGTAGATGCCGCCCAGGCCGAACATCAGGAGGGGGCCGAACCGCGGGTCGCGCTTGAAGCCGATGATCAGCTCCTTGCAGCCCTTGGGGGCCATTTCCTGCACCAGGCAGCCGGCGATCTTGGCGTCGGGGCGCATCCGCGCCGCCTGCGTGGTGATGGCGGTGAAGGCGGCCGCCACTTCTTCCGCGCTGGCGAGGCCGACCTTGACGCCGCCGACGTCGGACTTGTGCGAGATCTGCGGCGAGGCGATCTTCAGCACCACCGGGAAGCCGATCTTGGTGGCCGCGGCGGCCGCCTCTTCGGCGGTGGTGGTGAGCGCGGTCTGCGGCGTCGGCAGGCCGTAGGCGGAGAGCACCGACTGCGCCTGGAACTCGACGATCTCGGTGGCGCCGGTGGAGCGGGCCTCGGCGATCACCTTGCGCGCCGCCGCCTGGTCGCGCTTCACGTCCGGATAGGCCGCGGGCGCGGCGGTGGTCCACAGGTAGTGGCCGTACATCGCCTCGGCGCAGGAGATCAGCGGCTCAAGGTAGACCGAGAAGGGAATTCCCGCCTCGCGCAGCAGGGTCTGGCCGGTCTTGATGCGCAGGCCGCCCATGAAGTTGACGAAGAACGGCTTGTCGCAGGTCTTCGCCACGTCGATCACCGCCTGCGCGGTCTCGTCGATCTCCGCCGAGGCGGTGGGCGACAGCAGCACCAGGACGATGTGCACGTTGGGATCGGCGGCGACGATCTCGAGCGTCTTGCGGTAGCGGTCCGC
Source organism: Rhodospirillaceae bacterium (assembly GCA_050253435.1). Lineage (GTDB taxonomy): Bacteria > Pseudomonadota > Alphaproteobacteria > Rhodospirillales > Rhodospirillaceae > Oleispirillum. The sequence continues at coordinate 3,497 of JBFWJB010000092.1, read as the reverse complement.
CGGGGCGTCGCCGATGATGTCGATCGGGTTGGCCACCGAGGCGAAGGCGGGCAGCACCGCCTTCAGCTTCGCCGCGGTTTCCGGCATCACCTGCGCCACCTCGAGGCTGGATTTCTCGGTGGCGTCGGCGGCCATGGCGCCCGGCCCGCCGGAGTTGGTGATGATCGCGAGCCCCGGCCCCTTGGGCAGCGGCTGGGTTGAGAACGCCTGGGCGTAGTCGAAAAGCTCCGCCATCGTCTCGGCGCGGACCACGCCGGTCTTGCGGAAGGCGGCGGTGTAGGCGGCGTCGTCGCCCGCGATCGCCCCGGTGTGGGAGGAGGCGGCCTTGGCGCCTGCCGCGGTGGTGCCGGACTTGATGATGATCACCGGCTTCTTGCGCGTCACCTCGGGGGCCTTCTTCATGAAGTGCGGGCCGTCCTCGACGTTCTCCAGGTAGCCGACGATCACCGAGGTCTCCGGATCGTCGGAGAGGGAATCGAGCATGTCGGCTTCGTTGATCACCGCCTTGTTGCCGAGCGAGACGAACTTCGAGAAGCCGACGTTTTCGCCCTGCGCCCAGTCGAGAATCGCGGTGCACAGAGCGCCCGACTGCGAGAAGCAGGCGATCGAGCCGGTGAGCGCGTTGCCCGCGGCGAACGAGGCGTTGACCTTGCCGCCGGTGCTGATCAGGCCCAGGCAGTTGGGACCGACCATGGCGATCTCATTGGCCTCGCAGATTTCGATCAGGCGGCGCTCCAGCGCCGCGCCGTCGCCGCCGACTTCCTTGAAGCCCGCGGTGATGACGATGGCGGCGCGCACCTTGCGGCGCGCCAGCGCCTCCATGGCGGGCACCACGCCGGCCACCGGCAGCACGATCACCGCGAGATCCAGGCCCTCGGGCAGATCTTCGATGGTTTTGACGGTGGGCAGGCCGAGAATTTCGGCCCGGCTCGGGTTGACCGGGATCAGGGTGCCTTGGAAACCGGCGTCCAGCATGTTGGCGACCACCGAGTATCCGACTTTGCCGGGGGAGGCGGAGGCGCCGATCACGGCGACTGTCTGGGGGTTGAACAGTGCGGGGATGTTGCTTTCGAGACTCATGGGGGAATGACCTCTGCTACAGGGGCGCCGCGGAGAACCGGGGGAGCGGTGCGCGGCGATAGTTTCTTGCGGTCAGGCCGAAGCAGGCGGAAACCGCCGCCCGCAAGGGCCGGGGGGCGCCGAAACGGGGCGCCAATCATAATCTTGCGGAAAGTTCCGGAACCGCGAAACAAAAATATCCAAATGCCGGAAGGCGGCCTTTGGGGTGAAAGACCCCAGCCGTCCCGTCATGGAGACAGAGTTCCGGCGTGGCGGCGAGGGGGATACCAGACTAGAGGCCGACAGTATGCTCCCGGCGGCCGGGTGGTTGCAACCCGTTCGGGTGGGGAAATCGCATCGGCGTGCGAAAAAAACCGCCTGACGCTTCGCATTCCATGGCGCGAATGGGCGGCTCGGCATGCGGCGAAAAATCCACACAGAAGTTTTGTTTTTCGATCCGTTTCTACAAACGGATACTGGAGGCCGCGCAACGGCTGCGATTTTTTGCGGAAATCCGCGAGAGCTCCTTCAAAAGCGCGGATCTACGCGGCGCCGCGGTGCTTTTGCGCCGCATTCCGGCCCTCGGGGGAATCCTGTAATATATTGTAACAAAATGGAAAATTCCGAGACATGGGAAAACTGCGATGGGAGATTTATAACACTTAAAAAATGTATATAAAAACTCTTTGACACGACAGGCGAGTGGTTTTATGACTCGCAATCGCGCCGATTTGAGCGATCAGCTTGCGGGCGCGGTATAAATGCAGCTAAAGCGTCGGGAGATGATCCGCCCGGCCTTAGGCTGCGGCGGTTTTTTTGTGGCCTAAGGCGTTGAAATGATCCGTTTGGAAGGTCTGGAGAAGGTTTACCCGGCGGCGCACGGCAAGCCCGCGCACCATGCCTTGAAGGGCATCGATCTGGAAATCGGCAAGGGCGAGATCTTCGGCATCATCGGGCGGTCGGGAGCGGGCAAAAGCACGCTGATCCGCACCGTCAACCGGCTGGAAGAGGCGACCGGCGGCCGCGTCGTCGTCGACGGCGTGGATATCGGGCAGCTTTCCAGCGCCGATCTCACCGCGTTCCGCCGCCGCACCGGCATGGTGTTCCAGCACTTCAATCTGCTGTCGTCGCGCACCGTCTACGGCAACGTGGCGCTGCCGCTGGAGCTGGCCAAGACTCCGAAGGCGGAGATCGCCGCCCGCGTCGCGCCGCTTCTCGACCTCGTCGGCCTCTCCGACAAGTCGGACCGCTACCCGGCGGAGCTTTCCGGCGGGCAGAAGCAGCGCGTCGGCATCGCCCGCGCCCTGGTGGCGGAGCCCAAGGTGCTGCTCTGCGACGAGGTGACCTCGGCGCTCGATCCGGAGACGACGCAGCAGATTCTCGACCTCCTGCGCGACATCAACCGCCGCCTCAAGCTCACCATGATGGTGATTACCCACGAGATGAGCGTGGTGCGCGAGCTGTGCGACCGCGTCGCGGTGATCGACGACGGGACGATCGTCGAGCAGGGCAACGTCTTCGACGTGTTCGTCAAGCCGCAGCATGCCACCACCCAGGCGCTGATCGCGGGCGAGATCGAGGCGGCGCTGCCGAAATCGCTGCGCCGCATCATCAACGAGGGCTCGCCGGGCACGGGCGAAAACCCGGTGGTGAAGATCGTGTTCACCGGCCCCAACGCCTACGACCCGATCATCAGCCAGCTGTCCCGCGTCGCCGGGATCGATTTCAACATTCTCGCCGGGCAGGTGGACTACATCCAGAACCGCCCGTTCGGCATCCTGTTCGTCGAGGCGAAGGGCGGTCTGGCGGAGGCCGAGAAGGCCATCGCTTTCGTCCAGTCCCGCAACCTGAACGCGGAGGTGGTCGGCCATGTCGATCCAAATGCTGTCCCTGCTGGCTGACGCGGGTTTCGAGACCGCCTACATGGTGCTGGCGGCGCTCAGCATCGGCACCCTGCTCGGCGCGCCGCTCGGCGTGCTGCTCGCCACCTCCGGGCGCGGCGAGCTGTTCCCGATGCCGGCGTTCAACCGCGTCGTCGGCGCGGTGGTCAACGCCACCCGCTCGATTCCCTTCATCATCCTCGCGGTGGCGATCATCCCGTTCACCCGCCTGGTGGCGGGCACCTCGATCGGCACCAGCGCGGCGATCGTGCCCTTGACCGTGGCGGCCACGCCCTTCATCGCGCGGATCATCGAGGGCGCGGTGCGCGGCGTCGACGCCGGTCTCACCGAGGCGGCGCAGGCGATGGGGGCGAAACCCCTGCAGATCGTCTTCAAGGTGCTGCTGCCCGAGGCGCTGCCGTCCATCGTGCTCGGCCTGACGCTCACCACCGTGCTGCTCATCGGCTATTCGGCGATGGTCGGCGCGGTCGGCGGCGGCGGTCTCGGCGACCTCGGCATCCGCTACGGCTACCAGCGCTTCCGCCCCGACGTGATGGG